>JBJKYO010000032.1:0-31586 GCA_045561015.1 Longimicrobiales bacterium
GATCCCGAAAAAGAACCCGAAGAGAAAGGGGTGATCCTAGAATTATTGCGTTCATCCTTCGAAAGCGATCAAGAGAAATGGCACCGACTAAGCCGGAACATCCAAGGTGTCTCTGAAGAAACTACAACTGGTGTCCATCGTCTATACGAAATGGAAAACGATGGTTCTCTACTTTTCCCAGCGATCAACGTTAATGACTCAGTCACCAAGTCTAAGTTCGATAACCTATATGGATGCAGACATTCTGTGATCGATGGATTGAATCGTGCGAGTGATGTCATGATTTCTGGAAAAACGGTTATCGTTTGTGGATATGGAGACGTTGGAAAAGGATGCGCGCAGGCACTAAAATCGCAGGGGGCCAAAGTGTTGGTCACGGAAGTGGATCCGATATGTGCGCTACAGGCTTGTATGGAAGGATTTACAGTACGACGTTTGGAAGACGTCGTAGGCACAGTTGACATCTTTATAACCGCCACTGGCAACAAAGATGTAATTACTGCAGAACACATGTCCAAGATGAAAGATAAAGCTATCGTAGGTAACATCGGACATTTCGACAATGAAATAGACATGGCCGGATTAGCAGCAATACCTGGGATTGAATGTGAAAATATCAAACCTCAATACGACCAATGGATTTTCCCTGATGGACACAGTGTCATGGTATTAGCTGAAGGCAGATTGCTAAATCTGGGCTGTGCCACTGGGCACCCCAGCTTCGTAATGTCCGCAAGCTTCACTAACCAAGTGCTAGCACAAATCGAATTGGCCAAGAATTCCGAAAAGTACGAAAACAAAGTTTATGTGCTCCCAAAATTTCTTGATGAAAAAGTGGCTAAACTACACCTCTCGAAATTAGATGCTCACTTAACAGATCTAACAGAAGACCAGGCATCCTATATTGGCCTCGACAGGCAAGGACCATTCAAAACAGAAACATACCGCTATTAGAGCCAGCATCGATATACCTTGTCCTTGCTATGACGCTCAGTTTGGCCCTCTTCTTGGTAGCATATCGGCAGACATTGCAGCGTGATATATAAACACTGACATAATCACAGCATTTTTCTTGAGTTGATCTAAGGGAAGAGTGTCAAAAAAATCAAGATTTGTGTGTCCTCCAGTTCCTCCAACTTTCTCTTGTAGGAACTGGAAAGCTGGCAATCCTACTTCGTCAAAAGGAACATGATCAGTACTTCCAACTCCTTGTAAAGAGATAGTTCTCATTCCCATGTCAGCGAGTGGTTGCATCCACTTCGAGAAGGGCTCTCTAACATGTTCATTTCCTTGGAGCCAAATACCTCTGTATTCACCTGGACCGTAATCTTGGTTGAAATATGCCGAGAGGTTGTCGTAGTCTGATTTTTTCCCAACCTCTGGGTTAGCCGGGTCACCGAATTGTTTCTCGACGTACGCTCTGGAGCCCCACAGTCCTTGTTCTTCTCCCGACCAAAGGGCAATCCGAATAGTGCGTCTTGGGGTCACCCCTATAGCCTTTAGGATGCGCATAGCCTCTAACATCACTGCTACACCCGATGTGTTATCAGATGCGTTTGGGCTCGCGTGCCAAGTATCGAAGTGGGCTCCTAGCATCACTATCTGATCTGATAAATCGGAACCTTTGATCTCTCCTAAAACATTCTTGGCTTGAGTAACCTGGTCTCCGTGCTTGTTTCTAATTTCAAGCTCTACTTCTACAGGAATTCCTCGCTCAAGAATTCTATACATCCGGTTATAATGTTCTGGAGTTATGGCGATTATGGGTATGGAGTTAATAGTTACCTCCTTGGACCAGCGATCAATTTTTGCACCTGGTCGTGCAAACCCCCTCACTGCCCCTGGCCACCCACTCCGTGACTCAAGCAGTGCCACAGCCCCTTCCTCAATATAGAAATCTAGTTTTTCCGACTCTGTTAATATCTCGGGATCAGCCGGAGGATCAGGATAGAGCCTAGAAAAATAGTCGTCCCGTCGAGATGAGGGCATGACAGGATATTCAGCTAGTAGCCTGAGCTCTTCTTCTGTGCGCCTAGGTGTACCTGTTTCAAATCTGCCTAGATCTATCACCGCTTGGGGGGTCGACAAGATTGCCATGCCTCTAAGCTTCCCCCTCAAGGCTTCAGCATCTTCTCGAGATTGTATGTTAGCCAGCACTGCATTGACTCTTACTTTTCCTTTCGTGCCAGGCGTATGTGCGATGGGGTAGCCCACAATCGGTGTATAGTCGGGGCTGATCATGTGCAAGGAGGAATACTCGTTATCCCAACTGACGCCATAATCCATAAAAGGATCTTGGGTGATGTTGGTTAATCCGATTTTTCTCATTTCCTCCATTACCCAAGAGCGCGCTCTCTCCATATCATCAGAGTTAGTGAGCCTAGCTCCTAAAACGTCAGTCATGTAAGAGAGGGTTTCTGAGAGTTTCGATCTCTGCAGGCCTTCCTCTCTGATTTGACTTATTACCTCCAGATCCACCGTCCAATTGTTAGTCTGAGCGATCACTTTCCGAGCGCTTGCTCCAATAGCAGTCAATCCTATGAAAAGTGAATATAAGATGAGTTTGTTCATGTCATTGTTTATTAGTTTCTTTTGAAGTTTCACTCTTAAAACAGAACTGTGATAACGCCATCTGCCAGGTCTATATCCATTGCAGTATGGCCGTGGTAGAGAGATTCAGTCGCTTGAGTGTCACAAGCAACTTATCATAGCCTAGCACCAATCCCCTTGTTCTTGAGGGATCAGGAAGCCAGGGACTCCACCGCGTCAATCACTCTCTCTACATCATCCATTGTATTATAGATATGAGGACATAGACGAACACCAGTGAATGCGCCCCCCATAGCCGCTCCAGCTACACCGTATTGCTCATAAAGCGCAGTGACTAAGCTTCTTGCATCAGATCCTGGAGGTAAAAACACTACCACTCCTCCACTCATATCAGTCTCCAATGGGGTATGAAAATGAGTGCCAGAAATGCGCTTACCCAAACCAGTTTTCAAGGCAGATGCTAACTCTTGCACGCGGGCTTCCACTCTCTGTTTTCCTAAAGTCTCATGGAATCGCACGGTAGTCGCCACAGCTGCTACAGCTGCATCATCTCTTTGCCCTAAAACCTCGAATTTGCGAGCGCCGTTCCTTACTGCGTTTTCCCAGCCCACACCGACATGAGTAGCCCAAAGATTGTTCACTGTGGATCCACGAACATACAGGACCCCTGCTTCTCTAGGACCAAGAAACCATTTATGAGCACTTCCAGTGTAAAAATCACAACCTATGTCGTGCAAATCTACGTCCAAACAACCAAAGCTCTGAGCTCCATCCACCATAGCCAAAGACCCGTTGCTATGGGCCAATGCGCAAAGACGCTTAGCAGGAAGCTTAACTCCAGAAATATTTGACACATGACTGAAGGAGAGCAGTCTTGTTTTGGTCGTCAAAGCATCTTGAAAAGGACGAATTACATCTTCAGGCGACTTCGGATTCGCTGGGGTGCCAACTCGTTTTACCGTAAATCCATACCTTTCTGCCCTTACGTCCCAAGATATACTGTTGGTTGGATGATTCTGATCCCACAAAACCACTTCATCACCAGGACCCAAATCTAACCCATTGACCACTGTTGCATTCGCAGCACTTGTGTTGCGGACTATTGCTATTTCATTCGAATTAGCCCCCAGGAATCCAGCTAACATGGTCCGAGATTTTTCTTGTAATCCCGAAAATTTTCTTCTGTTTTGAGCTGAAGCATCTTGATCAACATCCAGCGTCAAATCCCATAGTTGGTTTTGTACGGAAATGGGAGATGGACATAAATTAGCGGCATGCATAAGAAGCAGGTCGGGTTTGAGTGAAAATGCTTCTTTCACCAAGTCCCAATAGCTTTCGTCGACAACATCAACCGAAGAAATCTTATCCAAAAGATTCTCAGCTTTAACTTTTTCTCCTGGTGTCATATCTGCAACACCTAACCTTCCAGGATTAATGAACGAAGGGATGGAAGCGGAAACCACAACTCCACCCAAAGCATGGTTCAAGAAATCACGACGAGTTTTCATCACTCTAACCCCTTACCAAATCAGAATAGTCATAACTGATATTACTTCAACATTCAGAACAGTGAAACGTTTGAACAGATTCTCGATACCCGACTATCTTACCAGGGCGTCTAGTTCACTGCGATCCAAGAATTCACCTTTAGTCACAACTGCTTGAACTGTCCGACTAAAAGTTATGTCATCCAAAAGGTTCCTTTCAAGCAAAACCAGATCGGCCAACTTTCCTGGTTCAATCGTTCCCATTTCATCCTCTAGGCTAAAAAATTCAGCTGGCCGCACAGTAGCTGACCTTAAAGCTTCCATCGGTGACAAACCCGCCCGCACTAGCATTTCCAACTCACTGTGCAGGCTGTATCCTGGTGCTGCGAAGGCAATGGGTGTATCCGTACCAGCTCCTATAGGAACACCAGCCTCGTGCATCAGACCGACTAAGGACAAACTCCAATCGGGGAATGTCGTATCTGTACTTCTACCACCCATCGATCCCTCCTCAGGCGCAGCCCAATCATTCACTGCCTCAGGAAGCTTCTCAACCACTTGGTCCCAGTCACTCCGTGAAAACGGATGTTGCAAAGCCATGGAGTTAAGCCTTAGAGTAGGCACCTGAATTGTAGACATCATTGAGGCTATGACCTCTCCACACTGTGCCTGATCATACGCTTCAATAGACGGGATACGGTACAGTCCGTGAAGTTGTGATCGAAGCGCTGCTCCATCCAATCCATCTGGATTGTCCAGAAGTCCCCTTCTCTCCATTACAGTGGAACTGGCATTTACAACACAATCCATTTCAATATTCCGCAAATGTTCAAGAGATTGGACATGAGGCCCCACTTCCCTTGCTTGCATGGATAGAGGCACATGACCGTCCATGGGAAGGCCTCGAGCTGTCGCTTCTTCCACTAGGACACTAAACACTTCGGGTGTCACCATTTCGTATATTTTTACAAAATCCACTCCAACGTCAGCCAACCGAGCCATGTTCTCTCGAGCTGTTTCCACATCGGGATTTCCAATGCCCAAAGGGGGATTGGGGTCTCCGTCATAAACCACATGTTCACCATCCATTAACGGTCCGGCAAAAAATACCCTTGGAGCTGTCGCTCCTTCAGCCCTTATGTCTTCGACAGCGGGCAAAACCAGTTCTAATGGACCACCCGTATCTCTAATGCTAGTAACCCCATGATGGAGAAAAAGCCCTGGCATCGCTTCTGTGAATCTTTCGTCGTATGCAAGGTGAACATGAAAATCCCAGAGCCCCGGAATGAGATATTGACCAGTAGCATCCACCACTTCAGTAGCATTCACAGCCTCTTCTGAAGATTGAACAGCTGTGATCATCCCAGAGGACACAACCACAGTCTGTCCTTCACGAACGCCATTTTCAGCATCAATCACAGTGACATTTTGAATTGCCAGATCCGCTATTTCCTCACCAGCCGTGCAAGACATTAGAGTCAATATCACTAAAGTTGACCACAGTCGAATCGTCACCTTTTGCTTCGCAAAAGTGATAAGATTTGTATTTTTCATGTTAACTCCTCCAGATGACCGAGAATCACAAAATCAGTTATACCCTAACATCTCATCCCTCAAAAAAAAACAGAAGAATCGCTCATAAAGCGGAATTCCCATCCCATTGGCAATTGGAAGAAGTGTAAAATGGCTTATTTAAGCGATCCTCAATTGTCAGTTTTTGTCGTGCACTTCTGCAGGCTGTAGAATGTTTGAATTACAATATAGTTTGGAGCAGTAAACCGTTGACTAGAAATTCTTTACTTTATTTTTTGGCTTAAAACACGTGAGCTTCGTCCACCTCCACACGCATTCTGAATATTCCCTCCTAGATGGAGCTAATCGTATCAGCGATTTGGTTCATCGAGCCAAAGAATATGAAATGCCAGGACTGGCCCTGACGGATCACGGCTGTCTTTTCGGAGCATGGCAATTCCATAAAATTGCTACCGCTGAGGGTATCAAGCCCATCATTGGCATGGAAGCTTATGTAGCAAACGGGAGGCGTCAGGATCGCTCGAAACCCAAGATTGGGGAGAGGTCTTATTATCATCTCATTCTCTTGGCCAGAGATATGGAGGGATACCACAATCTGATTAAACTCTCCTCTATTGGATACACTGAGGGATTCTATCGCAAACCAAGAGTGGATCACGAAGTTCTGGCTAAACACTCGTCGGGTTTAATCGTTAGCTCCGCATGCCTCGCAGGTGAAATCGCACAGAGCTTAATGAAGGATGATTGGGATCAGGCACGAGAAACAGCCAATTGGTATGGAAATGTTTTTGAAAACCGATACTACCTAGAAGTACAGGCTCACGAATCTGAGGGTCAATCAGAACTGAATGGGAAAATTTTCACATTGGCCGATGAATTGGGATTGCCTGTGGTTGCAACCAATGACGCTCATTTCCTCAATTGTGAAGACCATGAAGCTCATGATGTCCTGCTCTGTATTGGACTCGGTAAGGATCGTACAGATCAAAGCAGAATGCATTATGATGAGGGGCTTTATTTCAAAAACAGCCACGAAATAGCTGAATGTTTTCCAGACCGAAATGACGTCCTAGAGAACACGTTAGATATTGCTGATCAAGTCAACTTGTCGTTCACTAAAACCTATCATCTACCAGCCTTCCCTATACCTGACGACCAATCTGACGAAAAAAATTATTTAGTTCACCTCAGTAAAAAAGGAGCTGAGGAGAAATACGGAAAACCACTCCCAGCAAATGTCCAAGAAAGGCTGGATCATGAGCTAGCGATCATAACAAAAACTGGTTACTCAGGTTATTTCCTAATCACTTGGGATTTTGTCTATTGGGCTAGAAGCCAGGGTATACCAGTAGGGCCAGGCCGAGGTTCAGCAGCTGGTTCAATAGTATCCTATTCACTCGGCATAACCAATGTTGATCCTCTGGCCTTCGGCTTGCTCTTTGAGAGGTTCCTGAATCCAGAACGTATTTCAATGCCTGACATTGACATTGATTTCTGCTATGAACGCAGAGCTGAAGTAATCGAATACGTGAAAAAAAAATATGGCACTGATGCTGTCGGTCAGATTATCACTTTCGGAACTATGAAGTCTCGTGCGGTTATCCGCGATGTGGGAAGAGTTCTCGGTTTTGAGGTAGCTGAAATAGACAAGATAGCCAAAATGATTCCCAACACCCCAGGCCAGGCTTTTACCGTTGAAGAGGCTCTGAATAAAATCAAAGATGTAAAAGAGATCTACCAAAATGGTGACCGTCATAGACAACTTTTTGACTATTCCATGACTCTAGAGGGTCTTTCAAGGCACTCATCAGTGCACGCAGCGGGAGTAGTCATCGCCCCAGGGCCATTGGACAACTATGTCCCAGTATGTACTCAGGGTTCTCGGGCTGTAGGAAATGGTAAAACCGCCGATCCGGTCCAAGTGACTCAGTATGATATGAACTGCTTGGAAGATGCTGGCATGCTAAAGATGGACTTTCTTGGCTTGAAAACCCTGACTGTCATCAATGACGCTGTGGAAGCAATCAAAAGAAGAGTCGGAGCACTCGAACACCCCGAAACCAAAAATGCCTATGCTTCAATAGATGAAGTGCCCTTGGATGATCCCGCTGTTTACAAGATGCTGGCGCGTGGAGGAACCTCAGGTGTTTTCCAATTCGAATCAAATCTTGCAATTGACAAACTTAAGTCAATGCGATGCGATCAATTTAATGACCTGGTAGCCACCAATGCCTTAATCCGACCTGGACCTCTCGACTCTGGAATGACAGATAGCTACATCCGAAGGAAAATCGGTCAGGAGGAAGTTTCCTATGAGCATCCTGAGCTCAAACCGATTCTTGAGTCGACCTATGGCATAATAGTATACCAGGAACAAGTGATGCGTATAGCTAATGTGATTTCTGGATACAATCTTGCTGAAGCTGATGTCCTCAGAAAAGCGATGGGCAAGAAAATTGCAAAACTAATCAAAAAAGAACTGAAACAATTCATAAAAAGAGCAGATGATAGAGGTATAGATGCTAAAATCGCTAACAATTTAGCTGAACAGATAGAAACTTTTGGGAGATATGGATTCAACTTATCTCATTCGGTCGCATATTCTCTACTTTCCTACCAAACAGCATGGCTCAAAGCCCATTATCCAGCCGAGTTTATGGCAGCGATTCTTTCTTCCGTCGTCTCGAATACTGACGATGTAGTCAAATACATAAGTGAGTGCAGGGACATCAGTCAGTACCTGTCTAGATTAGACCGATCCATTGAAGTACTTGCACCAGATATAAACGAATCTGGATGGAAATTTACCGCAGTGGGAAAGAATCAGATCCGTTTTGGGCTAGGAGCGGTTCGAGGTGTGGGAGCCTCGGCTGTTCAAGCTTTAATAGAAGCTCGAGAATCAGGCGGACCATTCAAAGCCATGTTTGATTTCCTAGAGCGAGTTGATCTAAGAGCGCTTAACAAACGAGCCGTCGAGGCTCTTCTGAGTGCTGGAGCGATGGATTCTTTTGGACATCGAGCCCAACTCCTGGCTGGACTAGATTTGGCATATGCCGAAGTTAACGCGAGAACAGCGGAAATCATCTCTGGACAAGAGTCACTTTTTGGAGGAAGTGAAGCCGCTCTTGAACGTGAGGATCCTGAACTTCCAGAAGTACCAGAGTGGTCACAGCAGGACCAGTTAGCGCGAGAAAAAGAAGCCCTGGGATTTTTTATCTCCGGACATCCACTTGATCGTTACCGTCATTTGATGGAAAATTTTCACATAAACACAAGCAACTCAAAAGAGCACCCTGGCCTGGCCGTGGAGATCCCCTGTGTCGTAACCAAAATAGACAAAAGAATATCACGAAGAGACAGTTCTGAATGGGCAAAAATCACCATTGAAGACTTCCATGGAACCGCTGACGTACTAGCCTTTAAAGACAATTGGACTAAATGTAAAGAAATACTTACACAGGACTCAGTAGTAGTCGTAAAAGGTAAAATAAGTAACCGGGAAAGAGACGAAGAGAACCCTCCCATGTTTTTAGACGAAGTATTTTTGATGGAAGACTTTGCTAACAGTGGTAAAATGACGCTTCAGATCACCTTAATTGAAGATAGAGAAAGCCTTGGGGATAAGTTGTCACAAATCAAAGAAACGCTGGCGAACCACCCAGGGAATGCACCTTTGGAACTTCGCCTGAATGACAATGGCTCGCCCATTCGAATGAGATCCAAAACAGTTTCTGTGGATCCCAGCCCTGAAACACTTGAAGAACTAGGGGCACTATTGGGTCAACCTCAACTGAAACTTGTTAAGTCTTCAAATAACACGAGACGATAAAATTATCTGTGTTAATGGAGCAGTGATGATAAAACTTGAAAGAAATGGACACTACGGAAGAAAGTAGCCCAGTTGGGTTGCAACTTACTATCTAATGCCAGGAGCAATGCTGATCAGTGTATAATCTAGACCAGGGAGTGCCAGTAGAACGACACACAGAGCTGTCCGTAAGGACATTCTGTAATTCAGTCCTCCTTTCTCTCGGAGCTACAGAAGAGGAAGCGAAAATAACCGCTGATGGACTCGTAACAGCCTCTCTCTGGTGGCATCCAGGACAAGGACAAGGACTAGAAAAATTGTTTCGCTATAAACGCCGTATTTTAAACGGCGGTATCACTCCAGCAGCCACCATGGTTTGGTTGAAAGACAAACAGTCCATTGCTCTTCTAGATGCTCAGAAGGGACTGGGTTATGTCTCAGCGAACAGGGCTATGGAAAAAGCAGTCGAAAAAGCTAAAGAATCGGGTATATCGATGGTCGGTGTATGTCATAGTAACCATTTTGGAATTGCTGGATATCATGCCAAATGCGCAGCTGATCAAGGGATGATAGGAATAGCTATGACTAACGCTGGAGCTGAGATGGCTCCATGGGGTTCTGTTACTCCGATTTTAGGAACTAACCCTTGGGGAATTTCTATACCACGGCCAGATGGAAAGGACCCCATTGTACTAGACATGGCATTGACACAATCGGGAAAAGGAATGATGCGTTGGTTAAGACGCCAGGGTTCACCTATGCCTAGGTCCTGGGCACTGACTGAAAAAGGTAGTACTACCGAAGACCCCGAAGCAGCCGACACTGGAGTACTGCTGCCCATGGGAGACTACAAGGGTTATGGACTTAGCCTTATAACAGATATTCTCACTGGCGTGTTAACCGGCTCTCTTTTCGGATCACAGGTTTTTCAGGATGATACTAATTTTGATGTGGCTCATACCCTAATCGCAATCAACATAGAATCCTTTATGGATAAAGCCATTTTCGATACACGCCTTGAAAGATTACTATCGGAAGTTCTTAACGCTCCGCCTCTGGATTCGAATTTACCAGTCCAACTACCTGGACAAGCCGAACAAACCAGAGCCTTAAGAAGAAAAAAAGAGGGTATTCCAATAGACAAACAAACTATTAATGGCCTCCAAGCATTAGCCACTGAACTGAACACACCTTTCCTTCTGAAAAAGGTTAAATAAAGGATTCCCCATGACAGATACACTCACAATAGGAAATGTCGAGGCACCACTGAATAGTTACAGAAAAGGTGCCATTACAACTGGTAAAAACTTTGATGGACGATCCACAGAAATTCCGATACTAGTATGTCGAGGTAAGGAGGAAGGACCAAAACTCTGGCTAAATGGAGCTACCCACGGTGACGAACCGGAGGGGGCCCTATCCATCTTCAAGACTTTCGAATGGCTACAGCATTCCTTGATAAAAGGAACAGTAGTGGGCGTCCCAGCAATGAACGTCCCCGCCTTTCAAGCAGGAAAACGGGGAGATCCATTAGATGGGTTTACCTACGACATGAATCGTATTTACCCAGGAAATCCAGATGGATATCCCACCGAACGTTCGGCCTGGGCCCACTGGGAAGCAATGAAAGACAACTGTGATCTCCAAATAGCTATCCATTCAGGAGGGGAACACTCCTATCTCGCACACATGATATTTGCTTCAGACAACCCCCAAAGTTTAGAACTGGCTGCCGCAATGGGACCGCAATGGGACCTGGTTTTCCGCAGTGGACAGGGTGGAAACAACCCTGCGTCCAAAATGGGAGACTCGGGAAAAGCAGGCATAACCATAGAATTAGGGGGTAATTGCCGGACCTTAACCAATGATTTTCACGAAGTTGCTGATGACCTTTCCAGTAGCTATAAAAATGTACTACGACACTATGACATGATCGAAGGAGATCCTTCAGAATATGTTACTGAATGGCGCATGGGCCATCAGCAGGCCCTCCTAGCACCTGCATCGGGCATGTGGGTAGGTGCACCAGACATTCCCTTTGAAACCCAAATACCTAAAGGCACCGTTCTGGGATGTATTTACGACTTATATGGTGACATCCAATCACAAGTAGTGGCCCCCGAAGACGGAGTAGTCTTCGGATTGCGTTCAAGGCCTTCAGTGCTCGCTGGAGAATGGTGCTGCTTTTTCGGAATTATCGACGAAGTTAGGTCAGACCTGCTCAGCCGATAACTTGAAAATAATACCCTATCTAATATAGATAACGCACATATCATACTTTTTCCTGCTTTTTTATATCGATATGTGCGTGCTTATGACTCATAATATTATACTATACGGCTTATTTTTTTCGAGTACGTTTACGCAGTGTCTCCAGCGACAATCTGTGGAACACCTCTGCTATCCCTTTGTTGATCACACTGGGATGCTTCATTTCTTGCTGAGCAATCAAAGCTGCTGTTTGACCCAACACCTGAAATCGAACGAACCATTTTAAGTGGCTGTCCCCAACCTGCAATCTTCCAAATACCTGGTCGAGCACTCCGTCAACTGTATGCTTAACATACTTTCTGGCCGACTTTCCTTCTAATTCCAGAGGGACCTGTATTTCCACCTTCGAACCCAAGCCCTCTGGGAAAAACCAACCTTCTGCCGAATTGCACTTTTTCATGTTGCAAAACTCGATGTGCCATTTAAACCAGTCATACTGCCAATTGTCATACAACCCATAGCATTCAAGCCATTCGCGTAATTTTAACTCGAACAATTCGGGTTTCATTGTTGAACAATGCAGCGGACC
The DNA here is from genome assembly GCA_045561015.1 of Longimicrobiales bacterium. Lineage (GTDB taxonomy): Bacteria > Gemmatimonadota > Gemmatimonadetes > Longimicrobiales > Gaopeijiaceae. Next base: position 12,179 of record JBJKYO010000032.1, read on the forward strand.
CGAATCAAGTCTCTCCCACATTTCAGGACACATTGCTCGGGCAAACTCTAAGAACCTCCTTCTTAGAGCGCTTGTAGGGGTTGAGCCCTCTACCAACACTGCATCGGCAACTTCATCCTCAAATTCTGGTGTGGGTGGAAACTTTATCCCGGCCTTGTCGGCCTCCCAGTATGGGTGCTTATTTCGGACCCTGAATTTCTTTTTATTGATCCAGTCCGCCATACCCCTCTCCCTTTGCGGCAGAAAACCGCCCTATACCTACTGTGTGATCTACCTCTTAAATAAGGTGATTAACTCCATAATACAGTAATATATACGTCATTAAAAGGCACAGATTGATTCGATTAATACTTTTTAATGGTAGGGTGGTCCTCTTCTTGACCTTGAGAAAGAATGTAAATATTCCCTTTAGGCTGGCATAAAATTGTCAGGTGCCGACTCGAAATGCCCCCATCACCATTATTCGTGTCGCAAAAAACAGTAATAATTCTTGAACCCTATATCGCTAGGGCAAAGACTTTGGATCTATTTTCTGGCGTCTTACTAGATGGCCACGACCCCTCTTCGCTACAACCTCTCCATCTTGAACTATGACCTCTCCTCTCGAAAAAGTCGTTGTTGGAAAACCTGACACCCTTAAACCTTGATACGGAGTGTAGTCCACTGCCGAATGCAAACATCCCGCGCTAAGCTCTACCTCTTTGTTCGGATCTACGATCACAACGTCTGCGTCAGCACCCACCTTCAAACTCCCTTTATTAGGGTACATTCCAAAAATTCGAGCCGGATTAGTCGAAGTCAGTTCCACGAAGCGACTCGGTGAGATACGTCCCGCCTTGACCCCATATGTAAACATTAGAGGCAATCGTGTCTCTATCCCCGGTAAGCCATTCGGAATTCTAGTAAAATTGTCACGACCTTTTGTTTTTTGATCCTCATAATGAAACGGGGCATGGTCTGATGAGACTTGCTGAAGCAAACCATCTTCGACAGTACTCCACAGTGCCTCTACCTGATCTATATCTCTTATGGGGGGACTGCATACAAATTTTGCCACCTCGAAGCCTCCTTCCGGGTCATAAACTGCATCGTTTAAAACCAAATATTGCGGACAAGTCTCCCCCACTACTGGTTGTCCGCGCCCTCGAGCTTCTTCTAAATGGCCAGCTACAAGCTTAGATGTTACGTGAGCGATACAAATTGGAGCACCAGCAATCTCAGCTAACATGATCGCCCTATTAGTCGCCTCAGCTTCTACGAGAACAGGTCGACTAGATGCATGAAATGATGGGCCCGTCTCCCCTCTAGAAATATGTCTTTCTATCAGGTGGGTAACCGCACAATCATTTTCACAATGCAGGTAAGCCAGTCCTCCTTTAGCGGCCAGCTCTTCCAGTAGTAGGAGCAAATCTCCATCTCCTACCTTCTTGTCACCATAAGTCATATAAACTTTAAATGACGGAAATCCAGATTCAACCAGACTTTCCACCTCTTTGATGGAATTTGGATTGACATCTGTCACTATCGTATGGAAAGAGTAATCTATAATGCTATTAGGTTCTATCTCCCCTAATCTCCTATCTCTAGCCTTTAAGAGTGACTCTCCCCTATCCTGCAGAGAGAAGTCAATGATAGTGGTCACTCCACCACACGCTCCAGCTATTGTTCCTACATGGAAATCGTCCGCCGTTCTGACCCCTAGTCTTCCTATGGGATGATCCAAATGCGTATGTGTATCTATGCCCCCTGGCATTACCCACTGCCCAGTTGCGTCAAAAATCGAACCATCGGTTTCTAAACCGGTCCCCTTCTGAGCGATCTTGCCATCCCTGATTAGCACATCTGTTGGACCCATACTGTCGGCTGTAACAACCGTGCCTCCGCGAATCAATAAGTCAGCCATCTTCTTCCAGACCTTCCACGAATTCTGTCATCCGAGCCATCGCCTCCTCTATACTTTTCTTAGGTGCCAAAAGAGATACTCTCACCCAGTTTCGCCAACTATCTCCGAAAGAATTTCCAGGGAACATTAAAACACCCGCGTCTCTTAATAGCCGGTAACAGAACTCTTCAGCACCAATACCAAACCGAGTCATATCAGCCCAAAAAAACAACCCCCCATAGTGCTCTGCATATGGAACTTTCATCCTATTAAAACCATCCATTAAAATCTGTCTTCGATCTTTGTACCTGCTCAGAAATTGAGGGCGAGAATCGTTCTCCATTTCTAATGCGGCCAGCGCAGCATACTGAGAAAAGGTTGGGCAGGGTCCAGACGTGGTTTCCTTGATCGATGACACCGCATTAATAAAAGCTGGAGGGCCGACCAAAAAACCAACCCTGAATCCAGTCATCGCATATGACTTAGAAAACCCAGACAGCACTATAGAACGATCTCGAGCGCCGTCTACACCCCAAAAACAAAGAGATTTGTGATCATCAAAAATAATATCTTCATAGATTTCATCCGACAAAACGATGATACCCATGTCCCTAGCTACTTCAGCTAGTTTACGAACGCTTTCTGCCGTTGCACACGATCCCGTTGGATTAGATGGGTTGACAAATACAAGCAACTTAGCATCGGAAGCATGCTCCCTGAGATCTGCTTCTTTTAGTTCGAAAAACCTGCCTTCTTGCTGCGTCGGGATTGATACTATTGTGCCTCCACATGCACCAATGGCTTGATCATATGAAGTATACCGAGGGTCTGGACAAGCCACTTTGTCACCTGGATCCACAAGCGCCAACAGTGCCAAGAAGAGTCCTTCTTGGCCACCATTCGTGATTATCAATTCTTTTTCGGGATCCACAGAAATTCCTTTTTCATCCATATATCGATCCGCAATTTTCCTTTTGAGAGCAGGCAACCCTCGAACTGGACTTAGGATCGAATTATCTGAACTTGCATCACGGTTTGACAAGGCAGAAAAATACTTGATTGTCCCATCAATTATCTCCCTTTGGGTATGCAGATCCGGATCGCCTCTTCCTAAAGAAATCACATCTTTTCTACTCTTAGCCAGATCCATCATTTTATAACGCAGAGAAGTGGCCTTCTCGCCGGATTCGACCGCTCCGCGGCCAGCCTTATTGCCCTTTCCTCTAGTACTCATGGTCTTTCTCCTAATGCCCATAGAGCCGCCCTTTGTGAAGGAGATGGGGCACAAATTGACGAAGCTTGTTTCCATCCAGTTATCCCTTTTAAGACAGAGGTATCGGCGGAAACAAATCCTAGATCAAAACCATGTTTTCCGAGCAAACTCGATAGGGATCCGAGCAGGATAGTGTTTGGAGAAAACTTCAGGCCAGGTACTTCTTCACCATACAAAGTATCGCCCAATGCACAAATCTCGGTATCGAACCTACCGCTGGAAAATTCCATATTGGCTCCCCCTCTCAGTTCCCGATAGGCTATAGATATACTCTCGTCCTCAGCGTCACAGACATCTATACCCAACCAATCAAAAAGTCTCTGATGATGGAGCCCATTTTCTCCTGAGATTCGGCCTCCTGGAACTAAATCCAAACCTAACATTGTCACAAAGACCGCTTCTCCTTCACTAGCCGTTATCAATACTTGATTTCCGTCACGAGAGTCATCTAGGTATTTCCCCACCTCTCTTCCCACCATATTTCTGAGTTCTGACATCCCTGGGCGATCGGGATAATGTGTTTCTCCTCTCCCAAGGTGATAACTAAGGCTATCAACCAGACCTTGCGGAACCTGAATGGCTCCTTTTCTTTTGGACTCCCCTTCGGAGCTGGCCTCTAATAGAACTCTAGCCCTCTCCGAGAGAGCTTTTGCAACTGTTGGTACTTTGTTCAATTTGTTCATTCGTCCACTCCAGGTAGAACGTATTCTGCAACTGCGTGAAGTTGTTCTAGGGTTAATTCTGATCCGCAGTCTGCGATATAGTTAGCCAAAGTGAATGCGTCAAATCGACAACCGCTAATACCACCCCTTAAGCAAGCTAACAAGTGAAAAGCGGGACCTAATATCGCGGGATCACTCCAGGCCTGACTGGTTGTTGACTGCAGTGCTACTACATCTGCATCGGTAATAGAAGTGGGTTTAATTTTTAGTCCTGGAGTAACCGAATTGACACTAATTTTTGACCCTGATAATTCTAATGCCAAACACCGAGTAAATGCCTCTATCCCAAATTTAGACGCACAATAAGCCGTCTGATCTGCAAAACCTAGTACACCAGCTCGAGACGATATGTTTATGATTGATCCTCCCTCATCCGAGAGTAGAGGAACCAAGTCTCTTGTCAGAAAAACGGGAGCTGTCAAATTCACCTGCAAAGTGTGCTCCCAAGAATCCCTTTGTATATGCTGCAATGACTGCCTTTCAAGGACAGCCGCATTATTAATGATTGCAACCAGCCTGCTACTCCCTTGCTTGACGTCCCTAGTCAGCATCGATAGCTGAGATTCAGAAGCTAAATCGATAACTCGTGTTTTTACCCAGCCACCATTACTTTTAATATTCTCCGCGGTCTTTTCAAGCTCTTCTTCTACTTCGGACACTATCCAAAGGTGAGCACCAACTTGACCCAGAAAACAAGCGATTCCCCTACCTAGCCCCCGGCCAGCTCCAGTTACCAAGACATCCATACCTTCTATAGGTTCCGTCAAATATTTCACTCTTTGATCACCCCAACATTGCCCTGACTGCATAGGCACAGACGGCCCCCAGGTAATTACCCACAGCATAACCAAATATTCCTACTATAACTCCAGGTGCCACCAGCTTACCCCACCTCATGGCTAGGCTTATGGCCAATGCAGAACCTGGACCCCCTATGGCCGCCTGGCTGGCTATTGTGACAATAGCCAAATCAATTTTCAGGAGCCATGCCGCTCCGTAACTGACTATTACGTGAATAGCCATAACGATGATCATGAGTGAAAAAATAGGAACACCAGCCTTCAAAACTTGGGAAAGCTCAGATGCTGCTCCCAGCTGGATAAAAAAGATATGCATTGCAAAATAAGAAAGTACTTCAGCCCCATTAAGATTTCTTACAACGGGTAGCAGGGAAGCTCCCAGAGCTAAGGTTGTAAGCCAGATGATATCAGGTATGCCTGGGAAAAGACTAAGCAACTGCTGAGCAACCCACAAAAAGAGAAGTGGTAGGGCGCCTAGAACAGCCAGCTCTAACACATTAATCTTAGTATCTGTCCAGCGCTTTCTCATTGCCTCTGCTTCTGCTTCCTCCTGTTCAGAAATACCATCACCACTAGCTACTATGCTGCCTTCTTGACCACTGTCTTCGCCCGCCGATTTGTTCGAACCAATTCGTCTTAAAAAAACGCCAGCCAGTGCAGTAGCAAGCCATATTTGTAGTAACATATAGGGAACTGTAGACATGTTATCCGCCACGGCTGCAGCAGCGAAAATATTTGTATCAATATCCAAACTCTGTCCAATAGCAGCGAAATTTAAACCGCCACCCATAAATGCTGCTGCAAAAGCACCCGATAGCTTCCAGGTCTCAGGCCCTACAAAACCAGCTGTCGAAAGGCCTCCTATTATTCCCCCTACTACGCTACCTAAGCATGCGGCAGTATAGGCTATAATCATTGGCCATCCAGCATTTTTCAGCTCCCGCATATCCGTTCCCATGATGATCAAAACAATAGCATACGGAATAGCATATGTGCCCACAGCTTCATGGACTGGACCAGTGTGTCCTATCAATCCTATGTTCGCGAAAAATATACCTAGAAGTGTACAAACTACCGCAGAAGTGATTTTCTTTATGAATGCTATACGCTCTTCCAAAATCCTTGCAAAAGCAATGATCGCAAGCATAAAGGTTAATACCAATAAAGGGTCCTGAATCATACGTCCACCAATCCTTTTAGTTCTGATTTCGATCTCAGTGAATCCAGATTATTTATCACGTCGGTCATCATACCTTTCTGTCCACCACCGGTGCCACCTCCCACGTGAGGTGAAAAGAGGACTTTAGGACAATCGACTAAAGGATGTCCTTGTGGCAACGGTTCATATAGAAACGCGTCCAGACCTGCTCCTCCAATACACCCCTCTTGCAATGCAGATACAAGTGCTTCTTCATCGACAAGACCGCCGCGCGCTGTATTAATTAAGACAGCGGAAGATTTCATCAAATCAAGAGCTTTAGTATTTATCATTTTTTCCGTTTGGTTCGTATGGGGCGCGTGCAAACTCACGAAATCACTTGCCTGTAGCAGCTCTTCTAGTCCCACATAACGAACATTGGCCTGGTGCTCATGCTCTGCCAGCAAAGGGTGGCGTTTAGTATAAAGAACCTCCATGTCGAATGCTTGTGCACGACGCGACACCTCGATACCGATATCGCCCAAGCCCACAAGGCCCAGTGTTTTTCCATACAGTTGTTGGACATCGTCAAATTTCAACCAATTAAAAGCTATCTTGCGCTCATTGGTCTCAATAGGATCGAGGTCGAGTTCGAGGTACTCACCATCTCTAGTCCCTAAATGACCATCAACCAGTCGGCGATAACAACCCAACATGAGGGATATAGTTTGTTCGGCCACCGCTATAGCTCCTCGATGCGGTAATACTGACACTGGAATTCCTGCTTCCTTAGCAGCCATCCAATCAACAGCCCAAGGAGCCCTGCCCTGTACCTGAATGAGCTTAAGACTAGGAAGAGAGGATATCATTTCTTTGCTGATGTATCGCTTTGATGTCAGCAATACTTCAACATCAGTAAATGTGTCCCAGGGCGTATCAGAAATATCGTCGTACCATATCACATCTATTCCAACAGCGGTAAACTCCACCTGGAACAGTTCTCTAATCCACCGTGGGAAAGATTGGGCATGTAAGACTCTCATTATCCTGTTAGATCCTTATGTTGATTTTCACCAAATCCCAGATTATAGAGAATCCCAAGCTAAAGTGCCAATCTGTTGACCGAAGTGTTCCTCAGGGCTTACACTCATGCAACCGAGAGGAGTCATATGAAATTAAATAGACGACAATTTACTAAAACGGCGGGGACTGGCAGTATCGCCCTGGCTATAGCCTGGCAACAAGCCTGTTCAGAAGTAGCAGAATCAGGTGAAGTGAGCACTGAAACAGTCGAAGTCCTATTGGACTCACAGGGGTCTAGAGGTATTTACCAGGAACAACAAGAATTTGAACGACTCCGCCGAGCCGTAAGTGGTATGATACGGACCCAGCAAAATCTGAGGGATTTTACAATTGACGAGGACGAGCAGCCTTCCACCGTTTTCTGGAGAGGATGAAGATGCCAGAACCTATTCATTTTCGGTCAGTCCGAGAACTAGCAGAAGGATTGGAAAAAAGGGAATTTTCATCTCTAGAACTCACTGAGCTATATCTCGCACGAGCCCGTGAACTTGACGTGCCTCCCTTCGATCTTCCTGATGAACCCCGGGAAGACCATGACGGCAAACTCGCCACTATGATTACTATCGCTACAGATCATGCCATTGAGAGCGCTCGAGCAGCCGACAAAGACCTGGCCTCAGGTGACAGGAAAAGTATCCTTCACGGTATTCCATATGGTGTAAAGGATATACTGGACACCACTGGAATCCGTACGACTTGGGGATCTCGCATCTTCAAAGATCGCATCCCCAGTCGCAATGCTACTCCAATTGACAAACTAGAAGAGGCTGGAGCAGTGCTAATGGCCAAAATGTCTATGGGAGAATTTGCAGGCGGAAATACCAGTACCGCACTTAACCCTTGGAAACTCGACCGTACTAGCTTTGGTTCCTCCAGTGGAACTGTCTCAGCAGCAGTAGCTGGACTCATGGGATTCGGAATCGGTACCGAGACAGGAGGATCGATAGTTTACCCTGCATCAGCAGTGGGAGCTTCAGGCCTGCGACCAACTTTTGGAAGGGTTAGTCGATTCGGCTGTATGGCTTTATCTTGGAGTCTAGACAAGATAGGTCCAGTTGGGCGATCGGCCGAAGACTGTGGCTACGTGCTGGAGCAAATAGCTGGTTACGACCCTAAGGACAACTCTACGGGCCAACGAACATTCAATTTTCGACCAGATCCTGGAAATATGCGAGGTAAGAAATTAGGAGTATGTAGGGCTGAGTTTGAGTTGTCAGCTTCAGAAACTACAAGAAGAGTCTTTCAGGAAGTTCTAGACTCTTTCGAGCAAATGGGGGTGGAACTCCAGGATATTTCATTTCCCCAGAGACCTACTGGAGCTCTCTTTTCAACACTCGTTACAGTGGAAAGTGGTACGAATTTCAAAAATCTATTTGACGACGGACGTATCAAAGAGATGTTTTCTTTCAACGAAGACCGAGCCGCAGGGTGGATGGCAGGAAGAATGATGCCAGCTTCAGATTATCTTACTGCACAACGGATCCGTAACCAAGTGAAGAGAGAGGCCGACCAATTAGTCGGTCAATTCGATGCTGTAATTGCTCCTACCTGGCCTAATGGAGCAGCTCTACGTGTAGTGCAAAATGGCTGGCCAGTGCCGGCAAGACCAGAATGGGAACCACCGAATGAAGTAAACTCTGCCACTCCCAAACTAAATTCTATTGGAAACCTAGTGGGGCACCCTGGGCTGGCAATTCCGTGTGGATTTGATGAAGATGGACTACCTCTTTCCGTTCAGATAGTCAGCTCAGCCTGGGAGGATCAATCTACCCTTGATTTTGGCATGGCCTATCAAAGAGAAACTGACTGGCATCTGCAAAGACCTCCTTATCCTTGGCGCAAGTAAAGCAAACTTTAAACCCTACAAGGCAACATGGAGAACAAAAACGCTCTCTCAGAATTAAAGACCGAAATCATTAGCAAATGTTGGTTTTCAAATGTCACGATGACTGTTCTCTGGTTTATTGTGATCGCCACATGCAATAAAATTGAGGCTCAAATTCCACGACACATGGAACCAGCTGATCAATTTGCAATTAAGAGACTGGGATCTCCAGTACTAAGCCCAGAAGAACAATGGATCGCCTACACAATAACCGAAACCAGCCTAGAGGAAGAAAGTTCAGAAACTCGTGTATGGATGGTCTCGTCACAGGGTGGCCAAGCTATACCGATGACCGCGACAGGAGCATCTTCTGGGAATCCACAGTGGAGCCCTGATGGAAAATTCCTTTCTTTCACAGGGTCCCGAAATGGAAGCAATAACCAAGTCTGGATCCTCGACAGGAGAGGAGGAGAAGCTGTACAGCTGACGAGTGTAGAGCAAGGTGTCCGAGATTACCAGTGGTCACCAGATGGATCACAATTACTACTGACTATACGGGACCCCGAACCAGAAAATGGTTGGGGAAGTGAAAAGGAAAATGCACCTCAAGCCCCCTGGGTAATCGACAGGCTCCAATTCAAACGTGATGGACAGGGATATCTGACCGGAAACCAACATACTCATCTATACATTTTTGATTTGAAAACCCAAAATCTCACTCAAATCACTTCTGGTGATTTCGACGAATCTCAAGCTGTATGGAGTCCAGATGGACGAACCATCGCTTTCGTCAGCAACCGTACTGCCGAACCCGATGGAAATCAAAATACCGACATTTGGATAGTCAGTTCTCAAAATACAGATAAGGGCCAAACCCTTCTGCAGGTCACATCCAACCCTGGTTCAGACTCATCACCGTCCTGGAGCCCTGATGGAAAATGGATCACTTATGTCTCAGTTATCGAACCAGACCTGATCTGGTATGCAACCAGGCACCTAGCTGTTATCTCTTCTGACGGAGGAGAAACTAATATTTTATCGCAAGAAATAGATAGAAATGTGAGCTCACCACGATTTAGTGAGAATGGAGAAGATATAATTTTCAGACTAGAAGATTCATCTGAAGACCATCTTGTCAAGATTTCAGCTGAGGGAGGTAGCCCTGTTCGAATTGTAGAGGGACCCCTGAGTGCGGGACAATTTTCTTTGGGAAAGAATGGGGTTGTGGCCAGCTTGATAGGCACTCTCGATAGACCATCTGAAATACATGTCCTAAAGGACGATGAGTTGGCTAGAGTCACATTTACTAATGATGATTTTTTGGCAGATATTGACATCGCAGAAGTCAAGAACGTTCGATTCCCCTCCAGAGATGGCACTGAGATAGAAGGTTTCGTGACCTTCCCAGTAGGATTTGAAGAAGGAATACGTTATCCCACCCTTCTAAGAATTCATGGAGGTCCCGTAAGCCAATACAGACACTCATTCAATTTCGAAGCACAACTATTCGCAGCAAATGGCTATCTGGTGGTGCAAACAAATCCGCGTGGATCATCTGGCTATGGACAGGAATTCTCGTCGGATCTCTGGGCTGAATGGGGAGTCAGGGACTATGAAGATGTTGTAGCAGGAGTGGACTACACGATTGGGCAAGGGTGGTCAGATCCAAATCGACTCGGGGTGGGTGGGTGGTCCTATGGAGGGATACTAACCGACCACGTTATAACCCAAACAAACCGTTTCTCAGGGGCGATTACAGGGGCCAGTGAATTTCTCTATATAGCAAATTATGGACATGACCATTATCAGCTTCAGTGGGAAAAAGAGCTGGGTTTGCCTTGGGAAGGCAACAACCGTGAAAACTGGGAAGCTATCAGTCCTTTCAATAAAGTTGACAGGATAAAAACCCCTACCCTAGTGATGGGTGGGGAAAAAGACTGGAACGTACCTATACAGAATGGGGAGCAGATCTATCAGGCACTTCGAAGACTTGGAGTGCCAACAGAGCTCGTGGTTTATCCAGGACAGGGACACGGCCTCCGACCCCCTTCATACCAAAAAGACCGTTATGAACGATACTTGGCTTGGTACAACAAATGGGTCAAGAAAGATCAGACCCCAGTTAGTGACAAAAATTGAATCACACGTCGCCATAGATACTAACGAAAATCTTCTACAATTCTTATGTCACCTTCTACAAATCTAGTTTCTGAACCGCTACCTAGAGAAGTAGACGTATTGATAGTTGGAGCTGGACTCGCTGGTCTAGCATGTGCTCGATTGCTGACCCTTTCCGGGATCAACACTCACATTATAGAAGCATCCTCTTCGGTGGGAGGCCGGGTTAAGACTGATGAAATGAACGGCTTTCTATTGGATAGGGGATTTCAAGTCCTACTAACATCCTACAGCGAACTAGAGAACCAAGTCGACTTGGAGCAACTAGATCTAAGAGCATTTAAATCGGGCAGCTTAATTCGGAACCAGGATCAATTTCACCTTCTAAGTGATCCTATGAAACATCCATTAGATTTGATGTCTACATTACAAGCCAAGGTTGGATCCTTGAGCGACAAAACAAAAACGGCAATACTTAAATATCGTCTACTCAACCTACATCCAGATAAATGCTTCGACGATCCAGAACGATCTACTCAAAGTGAACTGGAGAGATTGGGCTTCTCACAAAGGTTCATCGACACTTTTTTTCGACCTTTCCTGGGGGGAGTATATCTCGAAAAATCACTCAGTACCTCCTCTAGTCTATTCAATTACTACTTACGTTGTTTCTCTTCGGGAGAGAGCACGCTGCCTTCAGGAGGTATGCAACGACTTCCAGAACTCCTGGCCCAAGATTTAGAGGGGCGTGTAACATTCAATACAATCGCCACGCATATCGGCAAAGGAAAAGTAACAGTCCAAAATGGACAAATCGTAAAGGCAAAGGAGATAGTGCTAGCAGTAGACGAACCAGCAGCAGCGAAGCTGACCAAATCTTCAATCAATTCCTTTAAATCATCTGTCACAGCTTACTTTTCAACCGATCATCCGCCTTCCAGGGAGCCCATACTAATTCTCAATGGGGAGCGCGATGGACCAGTAAACCATGTGGCAATTCTGAGCAATGTTTGTCCCAGTTACGCACCGGAAGGAATGCACCTTATATCTGTTTCCGGAGTTGATGTGAACGCGAATGAAATAAAAGAATTTCCTAGAGAGGCGCTAAAACAACTCAGGCAATGGTTTGGACCCACAGTAGAAAACTGGTCCTATCTGCGTACATACTTTATTCCCTTTGCCCTTCCCAAACATCCTCCTCAAACACTGCCAGACCTGAAGGCACTGAATTTACGTTATGACAATTTCGTTCGAATTGGTGACTCTACTACATTCGGATCGATTCAGGGTGCTTTATTATCTGGACGTAAAGGTGCGGAACTTATACTTGAACAAGTGGACTAAATTGGTTTGCCGACCACAGGACAATTTCACAAGCTTGCTTCAATGGCAAACCTTCACCAAACTAGGCGCACAATGACACGATACTCCACAGATGAAATTTCCAGCAGAAGAAACCAATACTGGAAGAGAAATATCCAATACCTCTTGGTGCTTCTCTCGGTTTGGTTTGTCAGTTCATACCTTACTGGCATCGTTTTCGTCGATATACTCAATCAATTCCGTATTCCGGGAACTGGATTTCCCTTAGGATTCTGGTTTGCCCAGCAAGGATCTATCTACACTTTTGTCATCTTGATCTTTATCTACGTCTTTCTGATGAACAATTTAGACAAAGAATTTGGTGTTGAGGAGACAGACGAATAATGAGCGTGCAAAATTGGACTTTCCTATTAGTGGGCCTTTCATTTGTACTATACGCTGGCATAGCTGTCTGGTCTCGCGCTAGTTCAACCAAAGAGTTTTACATCGCGGGGGGAGGAGTGTCACCATTAGCCAATGGAATGGCAACAGCAGCAGACTGGATGTCTGCAGCCTCTTTCATTTCCATGGCAGGGATCATCGCATTTAGAGGATATGACGGCTCGGTTTATTTGATGGGATGGACGGGTGGATATGTTTTACTGGCGCTGTTACTGGCCCCATATCTCAGAAAATTCGGAGCTTATACAGTTCCTGACTTTGTAGGCCAACGATACTACTCCCAAACCGCAAGAATTGTAGCAGTTATCTGTGCGATTTTTGTTTCCTTCACTTATGTCGCTGGGCAAATGAGAGGGGTAGGCATTGTATTCGGACGTTTCCTGGAAGTGCCTATAGAAACAGGTGTACTGATCGGCATGTGCATAGTGTTCTTTTATGCTGTATTGGGAGGAATGAAAGGAATCACCTACACACAAGTTGCGCAATACTGTGTGCTAATATTCGCCTATCTAGTCCCAGCCATTTTTCTTTCCCTGCTAATCACTGGAAACCCGATACCACAAATAGGACTAGGAGGAACAGACCAAGAAAGTGGCATGTTCCTGCTTGATCGACTCAACGGACTACATTCCGAACTAGGGTTCGCATCCTACACTTCTGGAGAAAAAACTAGTACAGATATATTTTTTATCACAGCAGCACTCATGGCAGGAACAGCTGGACTCCCCCATGTAATAATTCGATTCTATACTGTCCCAAAAGTAAAAGATGCCAGGATAAGTGTGGGGTGGGCACTTCTATTTATTGCAATCCTTTATACCACTGCTCCTGCCATTGCTGTTTTTGCTCGAACCAATCTTCTTAATACAGTATCAGAGCAACCCTACTCTGAAATGCCAGAATGGTTCACAACATGGGAATCAACTGGGCTAATATCCTATGAAGATCACAACCAAGACGGTCTGATACAATTCGTCGGTCCAGAAGCCCAGACAATTGACGCTAAGCCTATCACGAACGAATTGACAATTGACCAAGACATCATGGTGCTGGCAAATCCCGAAATATCAGGACTTCCTAATTGGGTGATCGCACTGGTAGCTGCAGGTGCTTTAGCAGCTGCGCTTTCTACGGCAGCTGGGCTTCTAATGGTGGTATCTTCAGCAGTCAGTCATGATCTTCTGAAAAGAGCCCTTCTGCCTGGAATAACGGAAAAGGGAGAGCTGATTGCTGCCCGTGTCAGTGCTGGATTAGCGGTGGCAGTAGCTGGCTACCTTGGCATTAACCCGCCTGGTTTTGTCGCTGAAGTAGTTGCATTTGCTTTCGGATTAGCTGCAGCTTCGTTTTTTCCAGCTATCATCTTAGGGGTCTTCTCAAAAAGAATGAACCGCAACGGCGCAGTTCTGGGCATGGTAGTTGGAATCACATTTACTGCCGCTTATATCATCTATTTCAAGTTTATTAATCCCTCTTCAAACACAGTAGATCACTGGTGGTTTGGTATATCTCCAGAAGGAATCGGTACCTTAGGAATGCTACTTAATTTTGCTGTTGCGACTGTAGTCTCCCGCTTTACCCCAGCCCCCCCAGAAAGAGTTGTTGCATTAGTTGATCGCATGAGGATGCCAAATGATCCAGGATCATAAAGATCGATCGCTGCCACGACCGTCTGAAATTGTATGAGCCAGTACCAAAGTTTTTCATTTGAATCTGAGGCGTCATAAATGAATGGACCTACCCAAGAGATCCCTTCCTGGCGGGCAAGTGGGTCACTCTTTGAGAATTGTAACTGTACTGGTATATGTCCTGGCCACATACATTTCTCAAATGATTGTTCTCATGAACGTTGCATCGGATACTGGGCGATACAAATCGATTCTGGATTCTTCGGTGACATTGACCTATCTGGAGTTAAGTGCGTTGTAGCGTTTGATTCACCCCAAAAAATGATCGATGGAAAGTGGACTGAAGCAATAATCGTCGATCGAGAAGTCTCTGAAGAACAACTTATCGCAGTAGAAGCTATCCTTACTGGTTCAGTGGGGGGGCCCTGGGAGGTACTCGATCGTTTCGTAGCAAATAGGTTACCTACAAAACAACTTCCCATCAAAATAGTGAAAGAGAAAAACATTAAGAAGCTCAAGGTCGGCAACGTGATGGAAAGTGTCGTCACCCCATTACCAGGAACTCATAATAATGTCCCCGTGACCATCGAAAATATGTTCAATCAAATTCACGGTTCCTCACAAATCGTTGCACAGGGAGAAACTAAATATTCAGACGGGACAATTACCATTGATACCAGCAGAACACACGCACTCATAAGCAGATTTAACTGGGAGATGGTCGATACATGATGAGTAGGTCATCCATCAAGGCTCCCATTGCTGATTGAACTTTTTGTATGGATGACAATGATGTCTGTCATGATGATCCCCTCAGCTTACCCCTGGATAGCTGCATTTTCGTCTATTTCCAAATCAAGTAACAATGGTTCCCTAAAAGCAAGTTGGGTCATTCTTTTCATATTGGGCTATATAGTAGTCTGGTCTGGCTTCAGTGTTTTACTACTTTTCTCGAATTTTCAGCTAGATCGAATCTTTCAAAGGTCATCTCTGAATCAAATAGACCTCTACTCTTCAATTTCTCCTTGGGTTCTTATCAGTGTCGGAGCCTACCAATTGACACCCCTTAAGAATGCCTGCCTAAAACACTGTAGAACACCACTGCATTATTTCCTTGCGCAATGGAAGAATGGACCTCGAGGTGCACTTCTAATGGGAGCGCACCATGGCATCTTCTGCCTAGGTTGTTGCTGGGCCCTAATGCTCGCAATGTTTTCGCTAGGCCTTATGAGCCTTGTGTGGATGGTGCTCTTTACACTGATTGTTAGTATCGAAAATCTACTAGCCCAGGGAGAAGTTTTTGCGAGATTAGTTGGCGCTATAATGATGACCTGGGGAATAACATTAATTTTGGGATCCTGATGGAAAAGAACAAAAAACTTACAGGGGCCAGTTTCCGTAACGCTTTTAAAGAAATCGTTTGGCCTCGGAGAAAACTAATATCCCTAGGGTTGATACTAATCCTACTCAATCGGCTAAGTGGCCTAGTACTCCCCGCTTCTTCCAAATACCTAATTGATCAAGTCCTAGGGCAAGGTGATTTTGATCTTTTACTCAAGCTGCTGGCTTTATTGGCAGGCAGTGTTGCTATACAGGCGGGTAGCAACTTCTTACTCACTCTGTTGCTAAGCGTCGAAGCACAACACCTCATAGCACACCTTCGAGCTCAGGTTCAAAAACACGTGCTTACTCTTCCAGTGCGAACCTTCGACGATTCAAAGACTGGTATTCTAGTATCCCGTATCATGGACGACGTCGAAGGAGTTCGAAATCTGGTCGGAACAGGATTAGTCCAGCTGGTTGGCGGAATTGTCACCGCAATCGTTGCATTCGGATTTCTGATACAAATCAATTTTTGGATGACGATCCTTGCCCTGGTTCCCTTAGCTTTGTTTGCAGTCATATCGATTAAAGCCTTTCAAAAACTTCGACCTGCATTTCGGGAAAGAGGAAAGATACGTGCAGAAGTGACCGGAAGGCTGACAGAATCATTAGGAGGAATCCGTATCATCAAAGGATTCCATGCTCTGGAAAAAGAGGGCGAGATTTTTGAGGACGGAGTCCTTAGAGTGTTCGAAAATGTCAAAACAACCCTGACCACATCTAGCGCAGTAAGCAGTATGGGAACCTTCCTGGCTGGTCTAGCAAGTGTAATGATAATGGGATACGGTGGCAGCCTTATTTTGTCGGGATCTTTGACACTAGGCGAGTTATTTTCTTTCACTCTTTTTTTGGGATTTCTAGTTGTTCCTATCGCCCAAATGGCTAACATAGGAACCCAAATGACCGAAGCCTTCGCTGGCCTTGATAGGACCGCTGATCTTCTCTCCTGGCCCTCTGAGGATGATGACGAAAAACGTACAATCACGATGCCCCTAATAGAAGGTAAGGTCAGTTTTGAAGATGTTACATTTTCCTATGAGAAGGATCAACAAGTTTTAAAAAACATTACTTTCCGTGCGGAACCGGGCACCGTGATTGCTCTGGTAGGAAGCTCTGGATCTGGAAAATCTACGCTGGCCAGTCTGGCAGCTTCTTTTTTGACCCCTGATAGTGGCAGGATCCTCATAGACGACCAAGATCTAGCAAACATTAAACTGTCGTCATACCGAACTCAACTAGGTCTGGTATTACAGGACGATTTCCTCTTTGAGGGGACAATTCGTGAAAATCTACTATTCGCTAAACCCAATGCTAGCCATGAAGCAGTGCTTTTGGCTGCCGAACAAGCTCATGTAACAGATTTCACTAAAGATTTTCCAGATGGCTTGGACACACTGATCGGAGAAAGAGGAGTTAAGCTTTCGGGTGGTCAACGTCAAAGAGTGACCATCGCCAGGGCAATCCTATCTAACCCCCGTATTTTGCTTTTGGATGAAGCAACTTCGAGCCTAGATACAGAAAGTGAGTACCTTATCCAGCAAAGTCTTTCCCACTTGCTACAAGACCGAACGACTTTTGTGATCGCACATCGACTGTCAACTATTCAAAGAGCGGACTTAATCCTGGTAATTGAAGAAGGAGAAATAGTGGAACGCGGTGATCACGAAGATTTAATAAGTAGGCGGGGCCGTTATCACGAACTCTATACGATACAGGCTAGAATCTAACCAACACTGCTATAGCTTCCCGTTAATCCACTCTTCATCTGTGAGTAGTTTTCGTTCATCGAGTGTCTGCTGCGCACCAGATCCCACCACATAACGAAACTTTCCAGCAGGATCATTAACAGCCTTCAGAATACAATCTGACACCACTTCAGGAGAATCCGCCTTCAGTTGTGCTTCCTTATAC
The DNA here is from genome assembly GCA_045561015.1 of Longimicrobiales bacterium. Taxonomy (GTDB): domain Bacteria; phylum Gemmatimonadota; class Gemmatimonadetes; order Longimicrobiales; family Gaopeijiaceae. The sequence continues at coordinate 29,703 of JBJKYO010000032.1, forward strand.
ATACTGACCAATCGTTCTAGATGTTGCCCATATACTGTGTCATCTATAACGATGGAATCTGCTTTGTTAAGAATAGTTGTTGAGATGAAGCCTGGCTCTATCAAAACCACCCTGACACCGAACTGACTAGTTTCTATAGCTAAAGATTCACTAATCGCCTCTAACGCATGTTTACTAGCAGCATAGATACCATGTCCAGCAGTGACTAAGCGCCCCGCCACTGAACTGACATTCACAAGAGTTCCTCCTTTTAGACCCCTCATTATTGGAAGCACTTCCTGCGTTACCCTCAGCACCCCAAACACGTTAGTCTCGAACACTGCTTTTGCTTCATCCATATCTATTTCTTCAACACTACTTATACTGGATATACCCGCGTTGTTAACCAGCACATCAATCCTTCTAGTTTCTTGACGAAGTTGCTTGATGGCACTCTTCACCGAAACGCAGTTGTCTACGTCTAACTCCAACACCTTGTGACCCTCACCTTCCTCGAGAGTCTCACTTAAGCTCTCACTGATATCACTCGGGTTACGCATACTGGCATACACTCGGTATCCTTCCCTGGCAAAGCGCATTGCCGTTGCCTCACCAATCCCACCACTGCAACCAGTTATCAGAACCACTGGGCGACTGTCGCCAGTCAAAGAAGTGCTCAAGTCAATCTCCTGAGTCATGTGCTTTCAATTTTTTCGAGAATTTAGCTCGAAACTTATTCACTTTTGGGTTTATTACGATCTGGCAGTAAGGCTGTTCCTGATTGTTCCTAAAATATTCTTGATGGTATGCTTCTGCTGAGTAAAAACATTCGAAATCAATGACCTCAGTAACAATGGGATCATCCCATATCTTTTCAGTCGTCAAAGTTTCAATCATCTCCCTAGCCAATCTGTCCTGGTCAGCATTATGAGCGAAGATTGCGGAACGGTATTGAGTTCCTACATCGTTGCCCTGCCTATTCAAAGTAGTCGGATCATGTATCGAGAAGAAAATCTCCAGAAGATCAGTGTAAGTGATTACCTCACCATCAAAACTGATCTGCACCACCTCCGCATGACCCGTTTCCCCAGAACAAAGTTCTTCGTAACTGGGATTTTCAACATAACCCCCAGAAGCACCCGATTGAACAGAATGCACACCTTCAAGAAGTTCAAAAACTGCTTCTAAACACCAGTAGCAACCACCTCCCAAGGTGGCAATTTCCTTTGAGTTCACTCCATCCTCCATTATGTGATAATCCCTCCTCCTAACGATCTATCCAGGACCTTACTATTGATATCTCAGATGATATAGCTGTATTCTAATTTCTCATTTCTTTTGTAGCCATGCTAACAGGTAGATTTATCGGGCACGCAACTATTTTTCGATATTCAACTACACACTCAAAGTTTACAAAACTTTGGCCTAGGGAGAAAACAAATATGAACCCCCCCACGGTTTCGGTTATAAGGAATTTTTTGCTGTTCATTCTGACTTGTTTCTTTGTTTCGGCCCAGTTTGCGGTAGCAGAACAATCCACCCTTGGAGTTGATGATCAATTCGCCATCCAGGCTGTTGCGAATTCCAAATTAAGCCCTGATGAACAATGGGTAGCTTATACTGTCCGTACTACCAGCATAGAACTGGAGAAATCTGAAACGCGGTTATGGATGATTTCCACCAGTGGGGGTGTTCCTATCCCGATGACTAGTAAAGGATATTCCGTCTCCAACGTAGAATGGGGTCCAGGAGGTGGGCATCTCTCATTTATTGCTAGCAAGAATTCTGGTAAATCTCAGGTATGGCAACTAGACCTCAGGGGTGGAGAAGCTCAACAAATCACTTCGGTAGAACAGGGCGTCCAATCCTACGAATGGTCACCAGATGGCTCCAAACTATTACTGA
>JBJKYO010000033.1:0-85020 GCA_045561015.1 Longimicrobiales bacterium
TTGACGGTGAGAATCACAAACAGTTAACTCACACAAACGAAAATTTTATCCAAACACTTAATTTGGCTGAAGTCACAAATATCCATTTTCCGAGTAAAGATGGGACGCCGATAGAAGGATGGATTTTCACGCCTCCTGGTTACGACTCTAGTCTCAGGTATCCAACTATCCTGAGAATCCACGGAGGGCCTAACGGTATGTACGGGGTGAACTTCAATTTCGAAGCACAATTTCTAGCTGCTAATGGATACGTTGTCCTACTTACTAATCCCCGTGGGTCTTCAGGATATGGACAAAATTTTAGCATGGCCCTTTGGCAAAAATGGGGCATCCCTGACTTTGATGATGTCATGGCAGGTATCGATTACGTACTAGACGCTGGCTATGCCGATCCCAATCGACTGGGAGTTGGTGGGTGGTCCTATGGAGGCATTCTGACAAATTATGTTATCACCAAGAGCGAACGGTTTTCAGCTGCAATCACTGGGGCCAGCATGGGATTGCTAGTCGCAAATTTTGGGCACGATCACTATCAATTAGGTAATGAACGTGAGTGGGGCCTCCCATGGGAAACCCGTGAAATTTGGGAAAACTTGTCTCCCTTTAATTCAATTGACAAAGTTACAACCCCCACCTTAGTCATGGGAGGCGAGAAAGATTGGAACGTTCCAATTCAAAACTCTGAACAGATCTACCAAGCGCTAAGGAGAATGGGAGTTCCGACCCAATTAATCGTCTACCCAGGTCAACCCCATGGACTTAGAATTCCTTCGTATCAAAAAGATAGACTAGAGAGGTATTTGGCATGGTACGATAAATGGTTAAAAAGCACTGAAACCGTGGAAAAACAATGACTATGATTGATGTGTCTGTGAGAGACCCTTAGCTTGCTATAACAAAACCGGAATGACGAAGCGATCAAGCCAGTGCAATCACCTCCCCAGAAAGTGAACTATAGATGATGAGACACACAATCAAATACGGCCCTAAGATCCTCACTGCTTTATGGATGTTCTTATTCCTCACATCAGCAGACCTTAAGGGACAATCTTTCGAACTTGAACCTCATCAACAACTAGCAAGGGATATTCTACAGGAAATAATTGAGATAAACACGGTTGATTCAGCGGGAACGACAAAGGCAGCCAAGGCCTTGGAACGTCGACTTCTTGAGGCTGGATTTTCCGATGAAGATGTTCATGTAGTTGGTCCTACACAGAAGAAGATGAACTTGGTAGCCAGACTGCGAGGTAGAGATGCAGGACGTCCAGCAATTCTCCTGCTTGCCCACCTCGATGTAGTAGAAGCATTGCGAAGCGATTGGAACATGGATCCATGGAAGATGATCGAACAGGATGGCCATTTCTATGGACGAGGGGTCATAGATGATAAAGACGAAGCTGCAATATACACAGCCAATCTCATTAGATATAAACAGGACGGCTTTGTGCCGGACAGGGACATTATTATAGCATTGACAGCCGATGAAGAGGGTGGTGAGTACAATGGAGTGCAGTGGCTACTAGAAAATCACCGTGAACTAATCGATGCCGAATACGCGCTAAACGAAGGTGGCGGCGGTGAGATCAAGGATGGAAAACATAGACTTAACGCAGTCCAGGCTAGTGAAAAAGTCTATCAAAATTTCAATTTGAGAACTGTAAATCCAGGAGGACACAGTTCGTTACCCAGAGACGATAATGCAATTTATGATCTGGCTGATGCTCTAGTCCGGATAAGCGAATACCAGTTTCCTATCGAGTTAAACGAGGTTACGGAAGCATACTTCAGGGGTACAGCCGAGGTAGAAGGGGGTTCTGTAGCGATGAATATCAATACTATGCTCGCCGACCCTACTAATGAACTTGCCGTAGCTCGTATTCAGTCAGAGCCAGGGTGGAACGCCCGACTCCGGACCACTTGCGTCGCAACCAGACTGGATGGTGGACATGCCAACAATGCTCTACCTCAAACTGCCGAAGCCATCGTCAATTGTCGCATACTTCCAACCCACAACCCTCAAGATGTACTATCCAGCCTAAGAAGGGTGGTTGGAACCCAAGTTGAAGTGACACCAATGGGGCAAGCCAATCCCAGCCCTCCCTCCCCCCTTAGGACCAGTGTCCTCGAACCCATACAACGAATCACTGAGGAAATGTGGCCGGGAGTGCCTATTGTACCGATAATGGCTACTGGTGCTACAGATGGACTTTACCTTCGAAGGGCAGGTATACCAACTTATGGAGTCTCTGGAATCTTTGCGGACGTAGACGATAACCGAGCACACGGTCAGGACGAACGAATACTGATAAAATCGTTTTTCGAAGGGCAAGAATTCCTATTTCGGTTAGTGAAAGCTCTTTCCAGTCCAGCGGGTGTAAGCTGAAGCGAACGGAAGTATTCGAAGTCTATTTGAGACAGTATGGCGGGAAAAGAATAGACCTTAATCTGTTGAAAATCTGTTGAGGAAAGCTTTTTCCTCTCGGGATAGTGAATCCACCCCTTCACTCTGCACACGGCTTAACAGCTTCTGTATTTCTAATTTGTTTAATTCATGTATCGCAGACAAATCTATGGATGACCAGCGTTTTTTCAGTGAATCACCAGAACTATCGACCGAACCTGAGAAAATTTTACGCTGGAACTCCCTTTGATCCTTCAACTTCCGCCAGTCTTGCCAATAAAGCATTCCATAGCCCATAGCTAAACCCCCTAAATGAGCAAAATGCGCCACACCCCCTCCAGACCCTGAAATACCACTGTAGAGGCTTATGACCACCAATGCGGACACTAACCAACGCGCTTCAACTGGGAGCACTCCCCAAATGTAAATGTTCTCACGTGGCCAGTACTTAGCAAAACCTATTAAGACTCCATAAACCGCAGCTGAAGCTCCTACAACTGGTGATGCTGTAGAAAACAGAAAGGAAAAAATCGCTCCCCCAAGGCCACTTACAATGTAAAATTTCAGAAAGCGTTTCCCACCTAATTTGTATTCCAATCTGGGTCCGAAAAAGAATAATCCGATCATATTAAAGAACAGGTGACTAAAATTTGCATGCAAAAACATATAGGTCAGAGCTGTCCAAGGTCTAAATGGTAATGCTGGGAAATAGGCACCATCTAGTCCAATCAGGGCGGGTGGGAATAGAGTGCAAAGTAAATAGACCAGACTCCCTTGCGGTATCAAAAAATATACTAAGACGTTCAGCGCTAGTATCCTGGAAACCCAGAAAGTCATCTTTAAACACCCTCCCTCTATCTCTGACGGACCCTACGCAATTCTATTCCATGCGCAAAGTCAATAGTGTTGACGCTTTGCCTCCGGCTACGCCTACAAGAAGCGGTCTAGCTTTAGTGCTTCCATTTGTGGAAATTCCTCTGAGCTACCTAGTACATATTGCTCAATTATTTTTCCTGTGATTGGAGCCAAGGTGAGCCCCAGGGTAGCATGACCAGTAGCTACAAGGAGCCCTGAGTGCCCGGGAACTGGACCTACACATGGAACTCCATCTGGGGTGCACGGTCGTAAACCCGTCCACTCTGAAATGACTTCAGAATATTCCAGACCACTCATGTATTCAGCTGCAGAATTCGTGACGTAGTCCAATCTTTCCTTATTAAGATCATGGTTCATGCCGCTAAACTCTATGGTACCCGCAAAGCGGGTAAAGCCACTCATCGGTGAGCAATAAACAGAAGTTTCCGACATCACAAACGTGTGCGTGGGAGGTGGAGGACCTTCAGAAGAAAACCTGACGTCCCTGTGGTAACCCTTTCCTGGCTGAATAGGCAGCTGGAAACCAAATTTTCGTGTAAGACGTTGACTATAAGAACCAGTGGTCAATATGACTGTGTCCGCTTCGATTTTTTCTCCTGTATCCAACAATACACCGGTTATTTTAGTGTCCTGACTCAACACTTCAGTCACTTCATTACCCAGGATAATTCGAGCGCCCGATTTCTCGGAAGACCTTGCCACTTCCAGGACGAACCGAAATGGATCACAGGTAGCCCCTTGGGGGAAATACGCTCCTCCCAAAATTGTTTCCTTGAGTGCTGGTTCGACCTCTCTCAATTCTCCCGCTGACATCATAGCTGGACTATACCCATATCTAACCATAGTCCTAACGTCAGAATTCATATGTTCAAGAGCATTGTTAGTTAGGCAGACCTCAAAAAAACCTTCCCTCCTATAGCCACACTTCAAATTTTCTTGATCCACCAAGCTATCAAACAAGTCCAGAGTGGCATGTCCCAATGAACTAAGTGCATTGGCACTTCTTTCAAAACTTTCTTTGTTACAGTGACTCCGATACTTCCACAGCCACTTTATAAGCCCTGGATTCCAGCGAAGTGGAATACGAAATGGACTTCTTGGATTGAGCATTTCCCTGGCAGCTTCTAGAACACGACCAGGTTTATTTATCGGTGTGTGACCCACTGCAACGCTTCCTGCGTTGCCGAAGGATGCACCAGAACCAATTTCATTTCTTTCTATCAGCGTTACTCGAAATCCTCGCTTGGCTAAAAAATAGGAGCAGCATGCGCCAATAACTCCTCCTCCCACAACTACAACTCTTTCTTTAGTCATTTTTACCAAAAACCACCTATTTTCCACATTTTCATTAACACAGCAATTGGCACTTTAATATTTTCATCACTGAATCTCTACACTTAGGATTGAAAAAGCTTCCCTAAGGGCGGATTCAACAAATTCTGGATTCTTACCCTTGGCAAATAAAAATCCCAGATACTGATTTCCATCAGGCAAGGGCAAAACCTGCGCTCCTGTTGGCAAGGTTATCTCAACGTCTTTTATACCTTTGACACTCCTTGCCTCCTCGATTCCAGACACATTGTGCAATTTACCTTCCTTCGGCACAGGCAACATAAACACCCCTTCAGATTCACCTTCGCTCCTATAATGATCAACCTGTCTACCTAAAGAGTGCCTAAGTATTAACTCCTCCAAAGTCGATTCTGGCTGGAACCTGAAGATCCTCGAACAGTAGCCCCCAATCGACCGTGGGGCGATCTCCAAAAGATTGATCTCCTCCGCTTTGACTCTGAACTCAGCATGTATTGGTCCATTTTCTAGCCCAAGACTGATAGCGATTTGTTCAGTCCTTTCCATTAATTTATTTTGCAAAAGAGCGCTGAGTCTAGAAGGTGTGATGAGAATTGTCTCCTCAAAAAAAGGGCCCTCCATTGGATCTGGCTTATCCAAGATACCTATCAACATCAACCTGCCCTCGTCCATGATCCCCTCTACAGCCACCTCCTTTCCTTCAAGATATTCCTCGATGACAACCTCTCCCAAAGACTCGTCCGATCCTTTTCCTAAGCCCTCCGATGCCAGTATTTTTTTTAAACGAGTCCAAGCGATCATAAACTCCTCAGAATTATTACACCTCGTAACTCCTCGACTTCCTGATAACGAAACCGGCTTGACAACACATGGGAACCGAGTTTTTTCTAATATGGAGTTAATATCTTCACTTAGGTCACAACTTTGGAACCAGATCGCGTGCCCTTCTTTACCTGCCAATCTTTCTCGCATCGAGCCCTTATTCCGGACTGCTGAAACACCCTTCAGAGAATGTTGGACCAGACCAATGGTTTCAGCTGCCGCAGCAGCCAGGATAGCGAAATCGTCTTCCGCTGCTACAACACCACTGAGTTCGTAACGGGAATGAAATTCAACGATACGTTTGACCGAGGTAATTATGTCATCTGGATCCAACAAAAGGCTAGATCCTGGGACTAACTCACTCAATGATTGCTGGTGATTTGAACCTACTGAAATTTCAAGTCCAAGCTTTCGGCCAGCTTCCATGAAAGATTTGGCCCGATAAGTAGTCTTCGCCAATAGGATTAAAACCCTTTGCGAAGTTCCTATTTTCGTCTTCTTGGCTGTTGCTGATCTATTTAGCACCGGTCGTATATGGGTTTGAACCAGCCGCATGATTGGTGACATCTTCAATAGCTTTTATTTCAGGAATCTTCTCCTTCAATATCTTCTCGATACCCTGATTGAGTGTCACCGAGGCCAGTCCACAGCCTTGGCATCCACCACCCATTTGAACATATACCACTTCATCCCTTACCTCTACCAAGGTCACATTGCCCCCGTGCTGTGCCACTCCAGGAGTGACATACTGGTCAATTACCTGCTGGACCTTTTCGGCCAAATCACCCTCAAGTGGCTTAGAGCCTATCGGAGCCAAATTAGGATTTTCAAACTTAAAACCACTCTCGGTTAATGTTTCTACCCAGTCAATCCTCGTTCCGTCAAGCACCTTAAGACTCTCCGAATTGACAACAACGTCAAAACCTTCCACATGGAATATGACATCCCCAGCGGCCTTTTCTTCAGGATCAATGAGAGTGACCTCATATCGAGGGTCTAAAGGACTAGCACTAGCCACGTTAATCCGAACAGCCGCAGCCTCCCCCTGCATTTCTATAAAATTTAGAATTGTATCGCTAGCCAGTTGGCTAAAGGATATTGGGGCGCTAACCTTTTCGTTCATTATTAGGGCACCACAAAACGCACTGTGTCTACCACCCACGGATCCACTGGTATATGAATACCATCGCCCACGACAGCTATTACAACGTGCTCGCCTGAAGCTAACCCCGTCAATTCATACTCTGTTTGAGCCTGGCCGAGATGGATGTAGGTACCTTCGACAGTAGGAATTGGAGCTCCCGCTGGTGGAAGATCTGCATCTACCGCAAAGTGATGGTGACCAGTGCCGCCCTCCATTGTTCCCGCAGGAACAATCTCTATCCCAGATGCCTCTAGTCTGAGGACTACCGAATTCCCTTCTAAAGTCGCTCCGTCTTCAGGGTGTACAAAACTTATCGAAGCCCCGGCCTCTGTAGGTTCTGGTTCCGACGCATCTGTGCACGAAATCAGAATGAAACTTAAAAGTCCCAACCCCAAAGGCCGCAAAGAACTACCCAAAGATGAAATCACTGATCTACTCCTAGGTTAGTGTAGAGAGGATAAGACAGCTGAAGATTAAGGTATTCAATAGCAAATATAAAGGTCAACTCAGACAGTCATTTGATTGTGATGCCCGTCTTTACCATTTTTAGTGATGATCCAAACCTTTTTCTAAAGTTCATCGTTCTCTGAGAGCAGACTCATGCCACGAAATAACACTACTCGCAACTTATGGCTAACTACATGATCCGTTTAGCGATAATGGTTCTGGCGACTTTCTTTTTGCACTCGGAAGTTGTCGAAAGCCAGCAACACAGGTACGACAGAGAATATCCACAAATAGGCTACTCCTCGAAGACTCCCACAGACAGAGTCCAGAAACTTGGCCAGTTATTGGCAACCCAGAAAGACATTCTGCAATTTGAAAATGAAAACGGATACCTAAGATCGATTTTGAGTGAGCTCAACATTTCTACCAATTCACAAACCCTCGTGTTTTCTAAAACTAGCATAAATGCGAGGCTAATCACTCCGGGAACACCAAGAGCAATCTATTTTTCAGATGATGTCTACGTAGGTTGGGTACAAGGCAGTGAATCCCTTGAAATCGCTGCCACTGACCCAGACCTGGGGATGGTTTTCTACACTTTAGCTCAAGAAAAAACCGATAAGCCTCAAATTAAAAGACAGAACTTTCTTTGCCTGGAATGTCACGACACATACGGATTGACTGGTGGAGGAGTGCCACGACTTCTGATGGGATCTGGCACAACTGATGAATACGGCCGTTCAGCAAGCCACGAAGGATGGAGACTTACCGATCACCAAACCCCACTAGAGCAACGATGGGGTGGCTGGTATGTGACTGGAGAACACAACAATCAGGCGCATCTGGGAAATTCTATCATAACAACCTCTGGATCAAGAATTCTGGCGCAAGACAACATAAATAAAATTGGAGCTCTTGATGGATTGATTGGAGACAATAGACACCTGGCTGAAACCAGTGATATAATCGCCCTCATGCTCCTGGAGCACCAAATTCACATTCAGAATCTTTTAATCCGTCTACAATGGGAAGCAAGCAACAATCTCGACTTGGAATTGCTAGATCAAAAAATCCTTTCAGCTTCTGAGAAGCTACTGGAGGGGATGTTTATGGTCGGCGAGGCTCAAATAATGGGACCCCTTTCCGGTGATCCTCAATTCCAAAAAGACTTTGAAACTAAAGGACCCTATGATCGGAAGATGCGATCACTGCGTCAGCTGAATTTGGAAACTAGACTATTCCAATACCCTCTCAGCTACATGATTTATTCCACAACTTTTGAGGCACTACCAAAACCTCTTAGACATCACCTTTTCGGCAGAATCTGGGAAGTTCTAATCGGCCTAGATCGATCTAAATCATTTGAACATTTATCCTCTGCTGACCGAAGTGCCATTCTAGAAATCCTTAGGAGCACCAAGAGTGATTTTAGGGACTGGCAAAGAACAAGGATGAAACAATCATCGCCCAACGACTCCTGAGGAGAAGTACCCCTATGAAAAGCTATTCCAAAACATCTAGAACCGTCCTGATTATAGGCTTGTGTTACTTGTTACAAGCTTGCACCTCATCAGAAGATTCTGCTGAACAATTCCCTATTGATGTCATGGAGCTCACTGTTACTGATATTCAGAATGCTTACTCATCTGGGCATTATTCTGCGATAGAGCTCACCCAAGCTTTCCTTGATCACATCGCTCTCTACGAGAACACCTACAATTCATTTATTTCTATGAATCCCAATGTCATGAACATGGCGTCAACCTTGGACGCAGAGCGCAAAGCTGGAAAAATCCGTAGTGCCTTACATGGAGTCCCTATAGTAATAAAAGACAACATAGACCAAGAGGGCTTGGTTACCACCGCTGGCTTTTCTGGATTCAGTGCGGCCGCTGGAGGCGTCGACATGATCCCAGGAGATGATGCTGCTGTTGTGGAAAGGTTGCTTGAAGCGGGAGCCATTATTCTCGGTAAAACTAATTTGCCAGATTTTGCAGGTGATGGAACACGCACCAAAAGCTCGGTCAGCGGCACAACTCTTAACGCATATGATGTAACCAAAGCCCCTGGAGGATCAAGCGGGGGAACGGCCACTGCCGTTAATGCTAGTTTTGCCGTACTAGGACTGGGGACCGAAACAGGAGGATCAATACAGAACCCAGCGGGAGCACAAGCCTTGGTAGGAGTTAAGCCCACTTTTGGACTAGTTCCATTGGAAGGCGTTGTGCCAATCAATGCAACCTATATAGACGTAGTCGGACCATTGGCAAGAACTGTTTACGACGCTGCTATAACTCTTGATATTATCGCAGGGCCTTCGCATGAGGATCTTGCGACGTTTGCTTCAGTCGGAAAAACACCTCCCAATGGTTACACCGATGGACTCACTCAAACCACCCTGGAAGGAAAACGGTTCGGTTCAGTTGGGGTTGGCTGGAGAAGCCAATGGCTACCTCTGCATCCTGATACCGAAACATTGTATCAGGACGCCCTAAATGTGCTAAGAATGAGAGGCGCAACCATAGTGGATGATCCCTTCCAAGACAGTGAATTTGTTGAACTGTATGGGAGTCGTCCTAGAGTTCCTTCTGTAGGGCCTCACGACATGATGGTTTACATGCAAGGACTGGGTGATTCGTCTCCCTTCAGTAACATACAAGAATGGGAGGAATTGACGGGACAAAAATTTCGCGAAGGCAGAGTGCAAGTTCCGCCAACAAGACCTAGTTCGACGGAGGAAGGAGACGCCTTTCAGGCTTGGCGGAAGCAAATACGCAGCCTTTACAGAGAAGTACTAGAGAACTCTGAACTCGATGGGCTTTTTTTCCCGCAAGCTGGTGCACCTATTAGGAATCTCATAGAGGATCCTGAACGTCCCGACTATAGCCCTAATAATCATCCGGAGCTTGCAAGCAATATTATTAATGAAATAGGGGTTCCAGTTGTGACGGTTCCCTTCACCTATTATTCGGACGGAACACCTTTTGTGGTTGTGTTCATTGGGGACATGTGGACAGAAAAAGAACTGCTAGGTTACGCATACGACTTTGAACAAACCACTCTAGGAAGAATACCTCCATCACTAGTATCTGCACGATGATTTTTGATATCTCATGAATCCTTGCGACTTGCAGATCGTACTCTACAATCCGCATAATGAGAACCGATGGTAACCGTTTAGTGTCGCAACCTACAGGAGAAATAAGCGAAATGATGAAATTCAACCTTCGAGCCAAACTCATAAATTTATTCGCTATAGCTACAATCCTTGTTGTAACTCCTGTTGATCTCTCAGCCACTTGGTCGGTGATAGCTGTAGATGCGAGAACAGGAAGAGTAGTGATTGCTTCCGCAACATGTGTTCCTCAAGCCAGGCTTATCCGAGGAGACGCCACTGGGTTGATGAATATCCAAGCGATCGTAATACCTGGAATTGGAGTCGCTGCTGCGCAAGCTGGAGTGGACCGCACCCGACAGAACCAAAAGCTCATCTATGCTGAAATGAAGAAAGGAACTGACCCAGCAACAATCGTTGAGATGTTGAGTGATGACCCCGATTTCCAGAGACGTCAATTTGGAATTGTAGATCTTACCGGGCGAATGGTTGGATTTTCTGGATCCAGCAACAACGCTGCCTCTCTCTCTGTACAAGGACGTTTACCAGATCAGGATATCTATTTCTCCATCCAGGGTAACATTCTAGCATCTGATGATGTTGTCTATGAAGCAGTTTTCCGATTTATGAGCGCTGAGGGCACACTTGCTGACCGAGTCATGGCTGCAATGGAAGGAGCGGATGAAGCAGGTGGAGACGTGCGGTGTACCTGCGAAACTGAACCTATTGTAGAAGCCCCGTGCCATGGCCGGAACGCCCATGTCGCTTACATCTTAGCCGCTGATCCTTCTGATGCAGAAGGAGAGAGCTTCAATGATGGACAGTACGCAATGTTTATAGATGTCACTGACCAAAATATCCTACCCCATGAGAATGGTAATCCTGTGCTGACTCTAAGGCAGCGATATGGTGCCTGGAAAGCCAGTCGCACAGAACCATAAAAAATCATTTAGTATTTCTTAGAACTCACTTTCAATGGATTAAGCAAATGCCCCATCGATTGGGGATTCTCTTCGAGTCATTGCTTGCGCTTGAAACAATAGAGAGCTTCAAGGCTGTGAAAAATGTCGTAGCGGCCCTCTTTCCTAGGTCCCGAAGAAGGCACAGAACTACATGAAAACATCAACATTCTGGCTAGTAATTTGAATCAAGAAAAACCTTCAGAATTAGTAGTAATCTTTGCTCTGTGGCTGCTAGTCTTTGCCTCGAGCAGTCAAATCATGGTCATATCCCCTATTCTCCCCCAGATAGGAACCCAACTTAATATTTCCACTTCGGCTTTGGGCAGCCTTGTTTCGGTCTACACACTTATGGTTGGAAGTCTTGCCATCATATCGGGACCCATTTCAGATAAGATTGGTAGACGCCGAATACTCCTTCTAGGTACTATCTTAATGACCTGTGCACTCATGATGCACCATTTCGTAGTTGGTTACTATTCTTTCCTACTTGTCCGTATCCTCTCTGGCATAGCTGGAGGAATCCTAAGTGGCAGTGCTGTTGCGTATATTGGAGATTTTTTTCCATATAATCGAAGAGGTTGGGCGACTGGATGGGTCATGAGCGGAATGGCTTTTGGCCAAATTGCTGGTATACCTTTAGGAATACTCTTAGCAAGCCAGTATGGATTCAAATTTCCGTTTTACATGTTTGCCCTAGCCATGGGAATGACATCAATTCTTATTTGGTTCCGAATTCCTCAGCCTGATGTTGAGTTGTCACAAGAACCTTTGACTATTAGGAAATCGGCCAATACATACCGCAATATGCTCAAGCAAAGGGAAATAGCTGCTGCTGCAGTAGCTTACTTCATGATGTTCATGGGACTCTCTTTTTTCATAATTTACTTACCTTATTGGTTAGCAGAATCGCTGAATGCCTCCCCACAATTGATTGCAACAATGTTCATCGTTGGAGGTTTGGCCAACGTACTAACAGGCCCCCAAGCGGGAAAATTGTCGGATCGTATTGGAAGGAAAACTATCGTAATAGTTTCCAATCTAGGATTGTCTTTGGTAATGGTCTGCGCGACACTTTTCACCAGAGAATTGTGGTTGGCATACCCTCTCTATTTTGTAATAATGGTATTGGTAGCCATGAGGATAAGTCCATTTTCCGCCTTACTTACTGCTTTAGTAAGTGACAGTAGGCGTGGTGCTTTGATGAGTCTCACGGTAGCACTCGGACAATTTGGATTTGCAATAGGAGGCACCCTAGCTGGTCCTCTCTATACTAATTTTGGCTATCAAGCCAGCTCACTAGTGGGTGCTTTAGCCATGCTCATTACTGCTGGAGTGATACATACATTTGTCCCCGAACCAGACATTAACTAATAAGTACTTTGACTCAGCTTATTAGCGAGTATAGCCACCCCAGGCCATAACCCATTACAATTATGAACCGATAAACGATTCGTTTTATTTCTGCTACATTGAACTAATAAATGGAGATACCCCTTGGGTGCATCACCAAGACTAAAGTTTGAAAGGAAAATCACTGAAGTTGAAGAACAGATCGAGAACTTGCTCGAACAGTCTGAGACCAATGAGTTTGACGTTGCGGGCGAGCTCAAAGAACTGCAGAAGAAACTTCATTCACTGAGACAAACTACCTATCAAAACTTGACTCCGATGGAGCAAGTACAGATGGCCAGACACCATAAGAGACCCTACACGCTGGATTATATCCATAGAATCTTCGAGGGCTGGATCGAGTTGCACGGTGACAGAAAATTCCGAGACGATGAAGGTATAGTCGGAGGATGGGCCAAGATTTCTGGCACTTCTGTGATGGTCATTGGCCATCAAAAGGGCAGAAACATGAAGGAAAATCTCAGACGTAACTTCGGCATGTGCCATCCCGAAGGCTATCGAAAAGCCCTTCGCTTAATGAGACTAGCAGAAAAATTTGCTCGGCCTGTCATAACCTTCATAGATACACCTGGTGCCTACCCGGGAATTGGATCGGAGGAAAGAGGAATTTCAGAAGCTATAGCTTACAACCTTCGGGAAATGTCAAATTTACGAACTCCTATGTTATCAATCGTAATTGGAGAAGGTGGCTCTGGTGGTGCATTAGGAATTGGAGTCACTGATAGAATACTCATGCTGGAACACTCCGTATACTCGGTAATCAGCCCTGAAGGTTGTGCTGCCATTTTGTGGAGAAGCCCTGACTATAAGAAAGAAGCCGCTAGAGCCTTGAAGCTCACTTCCAAAGACCTGCTGGAGCTACAGATAGCTGATGAAGTCATACCTGAACCAGTGGGTGGAGCGCATTCTGATTGGGATGTGGCTTCAGAAAATGTAAAAGAAGCCATCCAGCGAAATCTTGACGAACTAGAGCACATTGACACAAATGACCTTCTTTCCAGCAGATGGGCCAAGTACGAATCCATAGGTCAGTGGGAAGAAAGTCCTTCTGAACAAGACGACTCTCTTAACAAATGAAGACATTGGAATAATGAGCAATTTCGCCGAAGTAAGATTTAAGGGAACACGAAAAGAATATTTCACCTATGACAAGCTGAAAATCAAGAATGGCTCACAGGTAGTGGTCCATTTAGAGGACGGCCAAGACTACGGAGAAGTAACAGCGATAGGTGCGATCGCTGAAAGAAAGTGCGGATCATCAAGCGGCTGTGCGACACCTTCGCCCAAAAATTCCATCCTCAGAATTGCTCGCGCAAGCGACAAACTCAAAACAAAAACACTCAGACAAGATGAGGAAAGAGTTCGTAAGGAAACACGAAGACTAGTAAAGAAACACGAATTGGAGATGAAGGTTACCGAAGCCGAGTGGAGATTCGATAAAAAAAAATTGGCGATCTATTTCACCGCTGACCAAAGGGTGGATTTCCGTAAATTAGTTCGTGAATTAGCAAAGACTTTTAGGACCCTTATTGAACTAAAACAAATCGGAGTGCGAGATGAAGCTGCACTTCTAGGAGGCGTAGGACGTTGTGGAAGGGAATTGTGCTGCTCCACATGGCTACCAGAACTGAAGCCAGTAAGCTTAAAACTAGCAAAAGATCAATCTTTAAGCCTTAACCCATCGCAAATATCAGGTTGCTGTGGGCGTCTGATGTGTTGTCTGATCTACGAACACAAAACATACGTGGACGCAAGACGTAGATTCCCAAGAGAGGGAAAGACACTCCAAACGGCTATTGGTAAAGAATTGGTGCGATCAGTGGATATACTAGCCGAAACGGTGACACTCACTTCCGAAGAAGGACAAATGCGAACCGTGTTACTGAATGACCTAGAACTTGAGAATTCCAGGCGTTCGAAATGAAGCCTTACTATCTGACCACCCCAATTTACTATGCTTCTGGGGAACCACACATTGGCCATGCCTATACAACCATACTGACCGATACATTGGCACGCTATCGTCGTCAAACTGGTACCGATGTCACATTCCTTACTGGTACCGATGAACACGGGCAAAAAATGAAGGAAGCTGCTGCTGAAAAGGAGACGAGTCCTAAAGAGTTGGCTGACAAGATGGCTGAAGGATTCAAGAAAGCATGGGTAGATTTAGACATTTCATTCGATCGATTCATACGCACTACCGATCAAGCCCATGTTGACCTTGTTCAAGATATTTTGATTCGACTCTGGGAAAACAAGGAGATTTATTCAGATATATACAGTGGTTGGTATTGTATCCATGAGGAGAGATACTGGACCTCCAGGGAAGTAGGAGAACAGCAACTCTGTCCAGACTGTAAGAGACCGGTCGAATACGTTGAGGAGACAAATTACTTTTTTCGGATGGGGAAATACCAGGAACGACTGCTCAGCCACATAAACAAGAACCCTAATTGGATCATTCCTAAAACACGTAAAAACGAAGTCTTAGGATTCCTGAACAAACCACTCGAGGATCTATCTATATCTAGACCAAAAAAGCGTTTGGATTGGGGTATAACATTGCCATTCGACGAATCTCACGTTTGTTATGTTTGGGTAGATGCTCTATTCAGTTACGTAACAGGTGCAGGCTTTCCTAGCGAATCGACTAAAGACCCAGATTATAATTGCTGGCCAGCGGATCTTCAGGTGGTCGGAAAAGATATACTGACTACTCATTCGGTGTATTGGCCTACTTTGTTGATGGCGAGCAATCTCCCTCTTCCTGGAAAAATCTTAGCCCACGGTTGGTGGCTCAGTGAAGATGCCAAGATGTCGAAGTCAATGGGCAATGTCATAGACCCTCTACAGTTGAGAGAACAGTTCGGAACAGACTCTGTTCGCTGGTACCTATTGAGAGATATGCCAACAGGCTCAGACGCTACCTTCACTAAAGAAAGGTTTAATACTAGGTACGAAGAGCTGGCTAATGTGCTAGGCAACCTAGCTAGCAGAACAATATCTATGATCGCTAAATACAAACTTGGAGTACTGCCCAGTAAAACGGAGACTGATCTAAAAGAAGAACTCGACGAGACACTAATTAAATTCAAACAGCATATGGAAGAACTCCAAGTGCATTCTGCTCTAGATGTGGCAATGGACCTAGCAAGAAAAGCTAATGCATATATCGATAAAAAAGAGCCCTGGGCGCTGGCTAGAGACACAGCACAAGTAGAGTCTTTGGACACCACCCTAGCTACGCTACACAGAATATTGACACTGTTGACAATCTTGCTTTCCCCTGTGATGCCCGAGAAAATGAGTGAGCTAGCCAGACGTCTTGGGCTAAGCACAGTGCCTACGCTGAATAACTTCGACGTGATATTGTCTGAGAGATCAAAGGTGGAAGAAGGAAGTCCGCTTTTCCCGAAAGATATTCTTTGATACCTAACACTTCCCAGAGATACCCTAGATAACCTAGATTAGGTTAGATATGATAAGTTGATTTCGGTGACCTTGATTCCCACTATGGTCACCCTGGAAAGAAAAAAAACGGAGTCGGACATGAGAAGAGGCAACCTTTTGCATACAGCTTTGCTGGCTGTGTTAGTTTCCGCATGTGGCCCTACCCCAGTTGTAATCACAGCTGAATTGAGCGAAGAAAATGCAACAGAAGGGACAGTGGTAACATCACTTGGCGATCTTGAAATTCGTCTATTTCCTTTTGACCGTGACGCAATCTTCGATTCGCTAACGACCTCTGCCCCTCGCCCTGAACCTCCGATCCCTGACTCGGTTCTCGAGGCAGTCAATGAAGTGGCTGCAGCGCAAGAAGAATGGCGCAATGCAGAAGCTAGGTGGGGGGTTCTTCGGGATACACTTCAAGCTCTGGGCACAGCTCTAGAAGGATTGAGTAGAGGGCAGGCACAGTATCGGTTGCTCTTCAATGACTTCCAAGACTTGGAAGCCGAATACAATCGTCTAGATAGGGCAAATGCAGCAGCCTTTAACAGGTTTGACGACTTACAGAAAGCTTCGATAGTTGCGGAACAAGAAATCACACTGCTACGAGAAGAATGGGCAGATGAAGCCTTTGTCGATGTAAACCAAATCATGATGATACAACAGAGAGAATCTGGACTAGATATACTTTACGATACTACTGACGCAAATGGGGTTGCTACTCTTGAGGTTAAAGATGGGGCTTATTGGGTGGTAGCTACTTACGAAAAAGCCTATTCGGAACTCTATTGGAATTACCCGGTCACGATCGCAGGAGAGATGGAACCGATTCGGTTGACCAGTGACAACGCTACTGAAAGGCCTAAATTCTAAAGCACATCCTTTTCAGTGATTTTGGATGCAAAAGGGCTCCAGGAACTGTATATTCGATTCCTCGAGCCCTTTTTAATCCTCTAGGGAGAGACCCCAATCACCACAGCAGACCAGCATAACGTAAAACACCACAATGTCACCAGAACTATCTGGGGTATCATACCCTGCTGTGGACAATCTCGTCGTATGGGCACACCTAAGCCAATGCTCAAAATAGGAAGTCAAACGTTCTTAGAACACGCCATCTTTACCCTTAAGAAGGGAGGGTGCGAAAGGGTCTTAGTGTGCTTGCCCGATAAACAGGGCCCACTGGCAGCAAAAACATTACAAGCAGGAGGGCACGTCCTACAAAATACTGACCCAGAGAAAGGACCTATTTCCTCCCTTCAAATAGGACTCAAAAACTTGACACCTGAAATTGAAGGGGCTTTGTTCTGTCCAGTTGATTATCCTTTAATTAAGATAAAAACTGTCCAAACATTGGTTGATAATTTTCAAAAAACCGATGCGCCGTTAACTTTTCCAGTTTTCAAGAATGAAAGAGGCCACCCTGTCATCTTCCACAGAAAGATTTTTAGAAAACTTCTCAAGGATGATCTTCCCGAAGGAGCCCGCACAGTCGTTCTGCAAAATCTCTCACTAGCACACTTGGTAAAAACAGAAGATAGCGGTGTTACGATAGACATTGATGATATGGCCACCTATCGGAAACATTTTCCTGATGAGTATCGTAACCGTTTTAGTGCCAGATGATTGACCAGAACACCGGGCCTCTGAGTGCCGAGGAAGCTGCCAAAGAAGTCATTCTGGCAAGAGAACATGCGGAAGCAATCACAATAGTCCTCGTCACCATTGGGCCCAGTAAAGCTCTAGGACAAAGAATTGCAGTCAAAAGATCACAGGATGGCACGCTGAACATACTAGGTTCATTTGAGGAAAAGAAACTTAATAATAGGGCAGTATCCCTAGCTGAATCCTCACTTGATTCAAGACGCTCTGAAGATCTGCATAAAAGTGAAGTAACCACGGTTTCAGGACACACTTATACACTATTTGTCGAAACATATGTTCCCGAACCCGAATTAATCATTGTTGGAGCAGGGCACATAGCCCAACCCCTATGCTCGACGGGCATCATGTTAGGATTCAAAGTCACCGTAATTGACGATAGGAAAAAATTCGTGACTCAAGCCCGTTTCCCAGATGCCCATCGACTGATAGAAGTAGATTTTAACGACCCGTTTAAGGACGTCAAAATTAGTCTCAATAGCTATTTTGTTCTCGTTACAAGAGGACACAAATACGATTTTGAATGTCTTCGGATTCTGCTAAAAAATGATGTAGAAGCTGGTTACATAGGCATGATCGGAAGTAGACGTCGTATAAGAGCAACTTTCATCCAACTAGTAAACGATCAGATTGATCCGAAACGGATTTCCCAGATTAAAGCCCCCCTGGGACTGGATCTGGGAGCAGAAACACCAGCAGAAATCGCAATAGCAATAGCGGCAGAACTTGTCTTGCTATCTAGAAAAGGAGATGGTATTCCTTTAAGCCAAAAAGAAGATATTTTCAAACGATTCTTTGACGACACATAGGATTATTCATTGAAACACAAAGATCAAGATCTCCATCAAGAAATACTGGATAAAACGGAAGAGGGAAGAACCGTAGCATTAGCTACAGTGGTATCTACAAAGGGTTCAGTCCCTCGGAAAACTGGAGCGAAAATGCTTGTAGATCCAGGACATGAATTAGTTGGTACAGTAGGTGGAGGCTGCGGAGAAGGCGAAGTAATCGCAATAGCACATCAAGTCATTGAATCAGGAAGACCTCAGATGGTGCACGTAGATTTGACCGAGGATATTTTGTCCCTGAGCCCAGCAGTCTGTGGGGGTACAATGGAAGTATTTGTAGAGGCAATCAAACGTCAAGATGTCGAATAAACATCACCCACCATTAATTCATCTTCATTATCATAGGCCCCCCCATCAAAAACAAATCTATCAACAATATCTGATCGCTGAGGAAGCAGGAGCACACGTAACACTATCAATTGATTTAACCATAGAAACACCCGCCAGGATCCAAAATCAAACGGTTTTAGAGACAGGATCCAAAATCATATGGTTCACCTTTCCAAACACTTGGCATGACATAGGGCTATTCCACAGACCTGACGGAACATTCACTGGGATCTACGCTAATATTATCACGCCTATCAAACAATTATCACCGTTTGTCTGGGAAACAACCGACCTGTTCTTGGATGTCTGGATCAATTCTAAAAAAGAAATTTTTGTCCTTGATGAAGATGAGTTTACACAAGCAAAGAGCAACAAATGGATCTCTTCAACCACCGCAAGCAACGCAATCCGTGAATCTAAACTTTTGACTGACGGATACTTAGACGGAACGTGGCCTCCACCCTTTATATTCGAGTGGAACCTAGCACGTGCACTTCAGCTACTAAAGTGATAAACATCTAAAAAATTGAAGTTTCCCTCTACTCCAATCCTTGATCCTCTGCCATCAACCTCTCAATTGTTTCCGCTATTGCAGAAAAATCATTCCATCTGCTGACTCTGATCGGGGGACTGCCAACTCTATTCACTAGTATACTGGGCGTTCCCATTATCCCGATCTCTATACCCACCCGCAAATTAGCACTTACCACATCAGCATGTTGTTCACTGGCTAAACAGGAAGCAAAATCATCCACATCCAGACCGATTTCATCTGCGATACTTTCAAAAGCACCCATGGGAGGAGACCCGCTGACAGCCCATGCCGACTGCCTGGCAAACAACCGGTTGTGAAAATTCCAATATGCATCACTGTTTTGGTCTCGCGCGCACCTAGCTGCCCTGTGTGCCAAGAATGAGTGGTTATGCCTTGGATAATCATAGAAAACAAAACGAGCAATACCCGACTCAACATACTGCATATCGATCTGAGGCTTTACAAGAGATGCAAAATCCTGACAAGCGGGACACTGGTAGTCTCCGAACTCTGTAATGATGAAAGGAGCTTCAGGATCACCAAATTCGACTGGCACTCCCATCTCGGCCAAACCCTCAAATCCCCCCAGCTCTTCCAGGTCCCCAATCATAATACTCTCTGTGGGTTGCAAGGCAGCCGTACCGGGTCCAAACCCATTACCTGTCAGCATCCATACAGCACCAGCCACTAGTAGCGCCCCTGTCCCCAGGATAAAAACTGTTCTTTTTTGATTTTTATTGTTCCGTTGAGTCACAGGTCCAAACTCCTTAGTGTAATAGGATCGCTCTAAAATAGTCCCAAATCTTCTTTTTCTTTGGTTCTGACTTCAAAGATGGTTATTTGCTGACGGTACTGCAATCACCTTGTTAGTAAATCGGCAACCTCATCGACTTGAGAAAAATCATCGAAAACCACATCCGCACCAGCTTCCATTAGATCGTTTTTTGTAAACCTGCCCGTGGCAACTCCTACAGTCTTGGTCCCTTCTGCTTTTCCACAAAGGACATCTCTGGGAGTATCACCGACAACCAGAACTGATTCTTTCTGGAAATCCACTCCCCATTTCTCTCGGGCCCGACCCAATGCCACAGCTGGCAGAAGATTTCGATTTTCCGAATCTGATCCATACCCACCTATAGAAAAATACTCCGCTAAACGGGCTGATTTCAGCTTGATCTGAGCTCCGCGATAGATATTCCCCGTGACCAAGCCCAAAGCCACACTTTGATTTCGTTCCAAGCTCAAGAGAAGCTGTTCAACTCCTGGCAGTAACACCGTAGGGTTTCCAGTAATTCTAGCTTCCAGCTCCATCACATACCTATCCCAAAGCCCAGATAAGCCCTCCTCTATGAAATCATCGGAGAAACCAACTTCTTTTAAAAGATCTCGGGCTATTCGGGGATCTGTTTTTCCAGAAAAATCATAGTCTTGAGCGTTTCCGAGTTTGCCAAAAGTATCCAACATAGCCACTTCGAAGGCTTCTTTCGCTGGACCTCCCGAGACTAGCGTCCCATCAATGTCAAACAGGATTAGCGTCGTCATTTCTATAGATTGGCTATCATACCCGGATCGGTATTCCCTCCGCTTACTACCGCCACGACTGTCCGCCCATTACTCTGAACCCTCCCACTTCTAAGAGCGGCTACCGTCGCAGCCCCGGAGAATTCGACTACTAAACGTTCTTGACCGAATAAAAATTTTGCAGCTTCTCTTATTTCGCTGTCTTCAACCAGAACCACTTCATCAACTAATTCTCTTACGTGGGTAAAAGTCTGATCTCCAGATCGAACTGGAAGCAAGCCGTCCGCTATGGAATCGACTTGTGGCAGGACCACTGGCTCTCCTGCATCGATAGCAGCCTTCATAGACGCTCCACCCACGGGCTCAACTCCTACTATTTCGACATCAGGCCTTAATCTTCTGATAGCAGCGGCAGAGCCACTGCAAAGCCCTCCTCCTCCTATTGGAGCCAGCACCACATCAAAATCATCACAATCTTCAGCAATCTCCAAGCCTGTAGTACCCTGTCCAGCGATTATTTCGGGTGCATCGTAGGGAGGAACAATGGAAAGACTCTCTTGTGTAGCGATGGATTCAGCCCGAATCCTTCTTTCCGTTGAAGTCGTCCCCTCAAGAATTACTTCAGCTCCTAGCCGAACTGCACCATCTCTTTTTATCTGTGGAGCATTCACTGGCATGACGACTACTGCCCTAACCCCATGCAATTGTGCTGCCAACGCTACTGCTTGTGCATGATTCCCCGATGAATAGGTGATGACACCGTGGGATCTTATTTCATCTGGAATTTGAGCTACAAAATTGTACGCACCCCTTATCTTAAAAGACCCCGTGCGCTGAAGTGATTCCAACTTTAAAAAAGCTTTACCTTCCAACTCATCACTTAGGGCCGCTGCATGATATAGAGGAGTTCGCACAACTACAGACTTAATACGCTCATGAGCTTCTCGTATAAGACTCAGACTCACCAGATCGGACTTACTCATCCTCAATCGGATCCTCATCCTGAATAATTCTAGCAACATCCATGACCACGTCGCCATCATCAAGATTTACAAGTCGTACGCCTTGAGTCGCCCGACCAATGACTCCGATTTGATCGACAGGCTGCCTATTTATCACTCCGTTACGAGTTATAAACATCAATTGATCCTGAGGCGCTACAGACTTGATGGCGACCACCTTACCCGTGCGCTTGTTAGTTTTGAGATTTATGACACCCTTTCCACCTCGATTAGTAAGTCTATAGGCATCTATGTCGGTACGCTTACCCATTCCTCCTTCGGATACGACCAGCAGAGTCGCGTCTTCTCTTTCCACCACTACCATCCCGACAACCTTATCTCCCTTATCTAGACGGACCCCAAGAACTCCAGCCGCAGTTCGGCCCATTGAACGAACCCTTGATTCATTAAAACGGATCGCTTTTCCATTTCTCGTAGCCAAAATCACTTCATTCGACCCATCAGTTATTCTAACGTCTATCAGTTCATCTCCATCACCTATAGTGATAGCGTTCAAGCCCACAGACCTAACATTTCCATAAGCAGCTAGGGGTGTTTTCTTAGTCCTGCCAGCTCTTGTACAGAACATTAAATAACGATCCTCTGAAAACTCCCGTACTGGTACTACAGAGGCAATTTCATCGTTGGGATCGATATTCAAAAGGTTCACAATCGATTTTCCTCTGGAATGGCGTTTGGCTGATGGGATCTGCCAAACTTTCAGCCAATGGCATTTACCAGAACGAGTGAAAATCATCAGGTACTGATGGGCTGACGCTAGGAAAACGTGCTCTACCCAATCTTCGTCTTTAGTCCCCATCCCCTTTAGGCCTCTGCCTCCCCGACGCTGAGCCCTATAAGTGTCTATCTCCGTCCTTTTGAGATAACCCTGGTGAGAAAACGTGATTACCATTTCTTCATCAGCAATCAAATCTTCTTCCACCAATGATCCCGCCCCACCAATGATCTCACTCCTGCGATCATCTCCATATTTTTCCGCTACATAGCTCAATTCATCGGAAATGATTTCCATGCGAATCCCTCTGTCACCCAGAATCTTTCGCAACCCTTTTATCTTTTCTTGTACTTCTCTTAGCTCCGTATTTAACTTCTCCATTTCCAGCCCAGTCAATCTAGAAAGTCTCATATCTAAGATTGCTTTGGCTTGACGTTCTGAGAGTTTGAAAGATTCCTGTAGGGCTTCCGATGCTTTGGCTGAGTCGGCCGATCCTCTAATTATCTTAATCACCTTGTCGATGTTATCGACAGCGATCTTCAGACCCTCAAGAACATGTTCTCTCTCCTCTGCCTTATTCAAGTCGAAAGTAGTCCTTCGAACAACCACGGTATGACGGTGATCAATGAAATGCTCGAGGATTTTCCTCAACGAGAGAACACGTGGTTCTCCATCTACCAAAGCCAGCATATTTGCACCAAAGCTCGACTGCATCTGAGTGTGCTTGTAGAGTTTATTCAACACAATCGCTGGTATAGTATCCCTCTTGAGCTCTATTACTATCCGCAGTCCATCCCTGTCAGATTCGTCTCTTATATCTCTGATTTCGAATATCTTCTTGTCCCGCACCAATTGAGCAGTTTGTTCTATCAGCCTCGATTTATTGACCATAAACGGGATCTCAGTCACGATAATACGCTCAGAACCCGTATCGGATTCTTCAATCTCCGTACGAGCCCTCATGAGTATCCTGCCACGCCCTTCCTTGTATGCAGCCTCTATACCATCGGTCCCACAGATGAACCCACCCGTCGGAAAATCTGGACCTTTCACTATTTCTAAAAGGTCTTGATCTGAAGTCTCTTCATCTTCAATCAATGCTTTGGTAGCAGCAACTATTTCTCTCAGATTATGTGGAGGAATGTTAGTGGCCATACCGACCGCTATTCCTGAACTACCATTGACTAAGAGGTTAGGTATCTTCGCTGGCAGCACCGTTGGTTCCTCTAGCCGGGCGTCAAAGTTCGGAGCGAAACTGACAGTGTCCTTGTCGATATCTTCCAACATTTCAACTGCTGGTGCAGTCATACGAGCTTCTGTATACCTGTAAGCCGCAGCTCTATCCCCATCTATTGAACCGAAATTTCCCTGTCCGTCTACAAGGGGATAGCGTAAAGAAAAATCTTGAACCATTCTCACGAGTGCATCGTAAACAGCGCTGTCACCATGAGGGTGATACTTACCTAGGACTTCACCGACTACAGTAGCACATTTCTTGTAAGCCCTACCCGGAGTTAATCCGAGACCACTCATTGCAAACATGATACGTCGGTGAACTGGCTTCAATCCGTCTCTAACATCAGGAAGAGCCCTTTGGACAATTACACTCATCGAATAATCGATGAAAGATTCCCGCATTTCGTCTTCGATGAGACGCTCTAAAATTTTTTCTCCGTCTACTATGAGATCGTCATTTGCCATTTACAAATCCCCAGAGGAAGCCAGGCCCGCGCATTGATTCCGTCTACAATCGCAATTCAGTATACTACCAACCAGACGGTCCGTTTCCCTCTTGATTGCTCAGGATCTTTAACGGCTACTTGCAAATTTGTAGCGATTTCACCAGCAAAGAAAAACCCTCAGCGGCCTCTTCTGATTTTATATCCAGAGACCCCTATTACAGACACTGCCTAAGTCCTTTGAAAATAATGCAGAAATGGCTTAACCACAAGTAAAATGTACTACAGGTATTTGTTCAGATTTTAGTATTTATATCCTCAATATTACGTTTAGCATTAAGCCATCTAAATCTCCCGTAAAAAACGTGGTAGATTTTCTTCACGTCGACTTAATCAAACTGGCAACACTGCATGTAAATATTCTCCTGTGATGCTTTCTGAATTACTCACTATTGCTTCGGGCGTACCCTCGGCCACTACTCGTCCGCCAGTGGGTCCAGCACCAGGTCCCATATCTATAACCCAATCAGCGATTTTAATGACGTCGATATTATGCTCAATCATGAGAACAGAATTCCCCAAGTCTACCAATCGGTTCAATACAACCAATAACTGTTTCACATCAGCGCCTGAAAGACCGGTGGTGGGTTCGTCAAGAACGTAAAGATTGCGTGACTTTCCTTTTGCTGTCGAGGTCAATTCCCTCGCTATTTTGAGCCTCTGCGATTCGCCACCTGACAGAGTGTTAGCAGGTTGTCCTAACTGTAAATACCCTAATCCCACCTCTTGCAGGATCCACAGGATCTTTCCAATCTTCCTGTTCTCAGCAAAAAATTGAATTGCTTCGTCGATGGTCAGGCCAAGGATTTGGGCGACATTTAAACCCTTAAAAGTCACCTCGAGCACCTCTGGTCTGTAACGATAGCCACGACAAGAGTCGCAAACTACATAGATATCAGGCATGAAAATCATCTCCACCTTTACCTGACCCGCCCCCTTGCATTCGTCACAGCGACCACCGCTGACATTGAAGGAGAAGTGCCCCGCAGTGTACTCCCGCTCTTGTGATAGGGGCTGTACTGCAAGAATTTTTCGAATTTCGCCCCACACTTTAATATATGTAGCTGGATTAGACCTAGGAGTGCGTCCGATGGGAGACTGATCTACCAAAACGATTTCATCAATTGCTTCCGTTCCTTCTATGCCTCGAATTGCTTTGACATTTTCCTTCGACGAAATCTCTTTTTGATTGTTTAAGTCCCACCGAACCGCTTTGTAAATTATGTCATGAACCAAAGTTGACTTCCCAGATCCAGACACCCCTGTCACAACCGTTATTGTTTCGAGCGGAATTTTAACATCCACATCTACCAAATTATGCAGAGTCGCACCGTATACTCTCAACTGAGAGAGGCTCGCGGACCTTCTTGACTTCGGTAACTCAATGTCAGTTTTCCCTGAAAGAAATTTTCCAGTGACACTATCAGCATCACAGAGATCCTGAGGGGTACCTTCAAAAACTAAATCTCCCCCTTCCCTCCCAGATCCAGGACCCAGCTCCACTACATAATCTGACTGCATGATAGCTAAAGAATCATGTTCCACTACCAACACTGTATTACCAACATCCCTCAGTTTTCCTAAGAGATTTAGCAAGCTACCAATGTCCTTGGGGTGCAAGCCTACTGTTGGTTCATCTAATACATATAAAGTGTCTACGAGTTGCGATCCCAAAGAATTAGCGAGGCCTATTCTTTGGGATTCCCCGCCTGAAAGGGTGCGGACCTGACGATCAAGGGACAGATAACCCAAGCCTACTTCTAACAGGAAAGTCAGCCTCCCTTGCAGTTCAACCAAAATGGTTGCTGCTACTGCTGTTTGCATCTCACTCAGTTTTATGGTCGATACCCACTCTTCAAGATCTGTTATAGAGAGTTGGGTTGCCTGGGCGATTGTATAACCCGCTAACCTTACACATAGAGCTTCCTTCCTGACCCTAGCCCCCTCGCAGTCCATACACATTCTAGTTGCCTGATACCTACGCAGATAAATGCGGATGTAGGGTTTATACCTTTTCCGCTCCCTAGATTTCAAGAAAGGGATCACACCTCTAAACTCAGTAGATCCTTCAATAATTGCGGTTCTTATTTCTTGGGGAATCTGACCCCAGGGAAGATCGGGAGAAATGTCATGGGAGATTACAAAGGATTGAAGTTTCTTCCGTTCCCTATGGTAGCGTGGCTTACTCCACGGATCAACGGCGCCCTCATTCACTGAAAGTTTAGGATTGGAAACAATCAAATCTTCATCATACTCCAAAGTCGCACCAAATCCTGTGCAATTAGGACAACACCCGTAAGAATTGTTGAAGGAAAACAACTTTGGTGTAGGATGAAGAAATTTGAGCTCAGGATGTTTTTCGCACTTGAAATACTCAGAAAAATTTAGCCTTGTTACCTCTTCATTATTGAAGGCTATCACGATTGCTTCGCCCATTCCCTGCTTAAAACAGATACTGATCGAATCTGCCAGGCGATCACGCTGGACGTGATCTATCACCAGACGATCTACCAATACTAAGACTTCGGAAGAGTCTAAGAGATCTTTCTGCTCAAAAATATTTTCTTTATCTGGATCACCTAAATCAACCATTACCCCATCAACTAAAAGTCGCACATATCCAAGTGCTTTAAGATTTTCAATCAAAAGGTCTGGCTTTAGCTGATCTCTGGTTCCAAGTGGAAATGTTACTTGGATACGAGTAGACACTGGTAAGCGCTGAAGCTCCTCTATAACACTAGTGACTGAATCCGCCTTAATTTCGTCCCCACAATCTGGACAGTATGTAGTGCCGATTCGCGCCCAAAGTAGTCGCATATACCCATAGACTTCAGTAGCTGTTCCTACAGTAGAACGACTTGACCTTGTGGGGTTTTTCTGCTCGAGCGCCACTGCAGGTGATATGCCTTCAATAGATTGGACCTTAGGTTTTTCAATTCTGTTCAGAAATTGCTTCGCATAAGTCGACAGTGACTCAACGTACCTGCGCTGACCTTCGGCAAATATTGTGTCTAGAGCCAAAGACGATTTCCCCGACCCCGATGGACCTGTAACTACAGTGAATGACCGCTTTGGGAAGTCAATGTCAAGATTCTTGAGATTATGCTGACTCGCACCTCTGACACTAATAAATTCATCCATATATTTTTACTTCGATATTTTTCACCTAGGCCTCTTCAGTGTGTCACCTTGGATGATCGAATCGGATTCATGTCTTTCTTTTAGGTGTTCAAAAAGTGGTAGAACAACCCCATTGATACGAATCGTAGGTTCAGGTTCAAATCCATCTGGAAAACCTTCTGCGGGGAAAAGGCCCTCTTCACTGTAACGACTAGAGGCATTCCACAGAATCCATTCATGAATACCCACATCATAAGTTGCTTGTATTTGAGCTCTGATTTCAGCTGAACCATATGGGGGGTCCCCTAAAGTGAAGTCCTGTAGCCAGGGGCGAATAGATCCCACGGAACCCAGTTTTTCAACCCTTTCCAAGCCGTCCGATAGAGCCACTTTAACTACTTCGTAGGGATGGTTATTAGGTTCCTCAATATCGAAGCTGCCAGACCAGTAATGTGACGGGTAGACCATCGGTAAAATTACATCCACTCTACTCACAACTTCTTCCCATAACTGACCAATTCCCAGGTCATAATTGAGTGAAGTAGTCGCCCCAAATACATCAGCTGTTATATCAACTTGATAATCCTCTGTCTCTGCACTGACATAATCCAAAAAACCACTGACCGCCTCACTCTTAGTTCTACCTTCACTATTCGTGAAGATCGCTCGCTCTAGGTGTTCCAGTGGTGAATCTGGAAATCGTATATAATCCCACTGGATCTCAGGAAAACCGATTGCAATCATCTCCTGGGCAAGCTCTAAATGGTAATCCCAGACCAATCGTTCATAAAGATTAGCCCAACTAACTCCTTTTTCATCAATCCAGACACCGCCAGCGGTATCTTGAATGGCAAGTTCTGGTTTACTTTTAGTTAATAAGGGGTCCTTCACTACTACTATACGAGCTATCGGATAAATTCCGTTTTCATGAAGTCGATCCAACAAATTCAATAGGTCTCTTATCCTGATTTGTTGGTCAGCACCTATCTCTTGAGCTACTTCAACTCTAGTAGGATGACTCACATACCCTGAAGCATCTTTGATATCTATTACAAAGGTATTCACTTCCGTCCTATTAGCTAAATCAATAAGGTGTTGGGACCTTGTCCTCGAACCGGCAGCCCAGGCATTTATGTAAATACCCCTTACTGAATCAGGCTTCTCAAACTCAAGTGGCTTTAATGGAATCTCAAGTCTTTCCACTACAACTCCACTTTCCATTCTAGCCAACAGTGGTTTCGGCTGATCAGGTGGCGAAGATTCCTCATTATTTTTCATAATTTCCTGCTTTATGACTAAGGGACTTTCACCCTGAGAGTTTTGATCCTTATCAGCATCTACCGGCTGATCCAAGCTGGACTTCCAGGCCCCTTCGGTTTCACTAGTCCGTGGCCTAGCTTCGCAGGCAACATTCATAGCTGCTAGGATACCTAAACTCAGGAGTAAAATCGTTCTTCTTAATCTAATTTTCATTCTCAATTGATACGCTCAGCGATTGAATGTTTCCAACACATTGCAGACTAAATCTATGGTTTTATCAGTGGCCCCTCTATTTGCATCAATATAGCCTAGTGCATTTCTACTCACTTTCAACAATACAGTACTATCTGAAAAATGCTCTGTAACAACCTGGGTAATCATTTCCGCATTTAAAACTACCCTTGCTACCCCCATTTCAAGTAAACGACAAGCTGCCGACGAGTTTTTATAGCTAGGTCCGAACAGAACTGGTCTCCCTGCAGCAACGGGTTCCAATACTGAATGTAACCCTTTATTACTAAATCCTCCGCCTACATACGAAATAGCTGAAAAAGTGTATAAATCAGGTAAAATCCCCATCTGATCTACAACCAACACATCCCCAATGTTTCTTGTTTCTCGAGATAAACTAGAGAACTGGACAACATCTAGCCCTCTATCTATACATCTTTTGGTCAAACGCTGAATATTCCTTGGAAAAACTTCGTGTGGAACTATGATCATCTTGGTTTCTGGCCTGACCGACCTGATTTCCACTAATGCAGAGAGTAATATTTCCTCATCTGCACCCCAGGTAGAACCAGCAACTATTAGAGAGTCCTCGAAGCTACCAAGATCAAGATTGATTCCTCGTTCATTTGAGTAGTTGCAACGCTCATGTACTGCATCTACACCTGGATCTCCCGTTACTTTGATCAGCTCATTGTCGAAACCCAATTTTTCAAACCGCTTTCCATCATTTTTTGAAACTGCTGCTATAGCGTTGACCTGAGCGATTGTAAGGTTAGCATAAACGCACCAAGGCCATCTCAATTTTTTTGAATACTTAGGTAATGTCCCAGCTATCAAGATCGTGGGTATACCTCTAATTTTTGCCTGCCAGTTCAAGTTGGGCCAAACTTCCCTCTGTGTGAATAAAATAGCGGCAGGACGCAAGACTTTTAACAAGTCGGCCATATCCCCAGACAAGTCCCATGGGAGATAAGTGTTTATATCAGAAGGAAACGTTGTTGCTGGCTTCTGCGCAGATGAGGAAAAGAAAGTTAGGACAATTTGAATATCTCCCATTCTTTTTCTTAAACACTGAGCGACGGTCCTTGCTTGCAAAAGCTCCCCTGCTGACGAAACATGTATCCAGAATGTTGGAATGTCGGGGTTCCTGGAATTTTCGCCCCACTCCCTCAGCCTCCTGTAAGCATCTTTGCGGCCGTAAAGTCCCCAGAGAAATTTCGAGGACTGCTTTGGTTCAAAAGCCACAAAAACCGAGGCAATCCGCATGAGATTTAGAAGAAATTGGTAGACTATATTTGCTAATAATATCATTGTGATAGGAATAACCTATATCACAGAAGTGTGCTAGGAAGACCTTGCTCTCAAGGCTTCGTCGGACCGATCTTGTCAGGAACAGGAATAAAGGACTAAGGGCACCACTAAGTGTTTTGAAGGAAACATTTACCAGAATTTGGGTATACAGTAGAGCGACAGGAAAGGGAGGGTATACTCAAAAGGAAATCCATGTCAACGCATCATAAATCAGTCCCCCGTGCCATTTACTCAGTTTTTCTTAGCATGACTTTGCTTTTGTTCACTTACGGATGTTCACCAGCTTACGTAATACAAGCTGGTCTAGCTGAATTAAAGATCCTCACATCAAGAAGACCAATCACTGAAGTCATACGAGACAATGCCACTCCAAGTGATTTAAGAACCAAGTTAACTTTGGTTTCAGAGGCCAGAAAATTCGCATCAGAAACCTTGGCCATGGATGTAGGAACATCTTATACCACCTTCACACAGCTGGACCGGGATACACTTGCGCTAGTGCTATCAGCTTCTCCCAAAGATACTCTAGAACCAAAAACATGGTGGTTTCCTATAGTCGGACGATTTCCCTATAGAGGGTTCTTCGACGAAGATAAAGCCCTGGCGGCGCAGCTAGCGCTGCAGAAAGAAGGTTTTGATACATACTTACGACCCACTTCAGCTTTTAGCACACTAGGCTGGTTTTCCGATCCCATACTATCTACAGTTCTCAGACAAAATGAAATTGGTTTGGTCGAAACAGTTTTGCATGAATTAGCGCATAATCATCTGTTTGTTAGGGATCAGGTGGATTTCAATGAAAGCTTTGCAACTTTTGTTGGAAGGGCTGGCACCATTGAATTCTTCTGTACACACCTAGACACCTCTGCCGCAAACCTTCTTTGTGAACAGGCCAAGGCCCGACAAACCGATCAAAAGCAATTTGACAGGTTTTTTTCTGGCTTTATAAAGGACCTACAAAAGATATACCAAAACAATAAGCTCAGCTTCTCAGAAAAACTGGCTAAAAGGGGAAAAATTTTTGATCAATCCCTCGACTATTTCGTGAACACAATTCAACCCAATCTAGAAATCTTAAGCTATCAATACTTCAGCGCCACACCTATCAATAATGCTACGCTATTGGCTCAACTTCGTTACAACACCCGACTCAGTGAGTTCAACAACTTAATTGAAGAATGGGGAAATCTTAGATCAGCAATTGCATATGTAAAGAACAACGCAGAGAGCAGAAAAGACCCTTTTTCTTTGCTGGAAGAATGATCTCTGTTACAGGTCTCGGGCTATAACACAGTCCTCGCGACAGGAACCTAGTCCAAGATATATCCATTTTCCCCTGGCCAGCTCGCGCCCTGTATAAGAAATTAGTTTGTGGTACTGATCCCAAGGACGTAGTTTGATGCCCCAAATTGAAGATGTCAAAGACACAATATAGGATCCCGTGAGATAATCATGAGCGGCAACGATAATAACGGCTATAAACCGATTGCGATCGAAGGTAAATGGCAAGCAAGATGGGAAGAAGAAGGGACCAATAGCTTGAGTGCCGAGCTCCTCGAAAGAGGTGAGAATCCATACTACAATCTCATGATGTTTCCTTACCCTTCAGCAGAAGGACTCCACGTTGGGAATATCTACGCATTCACTGGAGCGGATGTCCACGGACGCTTCCAACAACTGGCGGGCCACACTGTCTTTGAACCCATAGGATTTGACGCTTTCGGTATTCACTCGGAAAATTTCGCCCTCAAGCAGGGTGTACATCCGATGGATCTGATTCCCAGCAATGTAGCGAATTTCACTAGACAACTTAAGCGGATGGGAGGAATGTTTGACTGGGATCATACGGTCGACACTACTGACCCCACCTATTACCGCTGGACTCAGTGGATATTCATCCAACTATTCAAAGCTGGGCTAGCCGTAAGAAAAGAAGCTCCCGTAAATTGGTGCCCCTCATGTATGACGGTACTTTCAAATGAACAAGTCATAGGTGGAAGGTGTGAACGATGTGATACCCCCGTTGAACAGAGAAATATTGCACAATGGTTCTTCCGTATTACCCAATACTCTCAAAGACTTTTAGATGGGCTTAAGAATATAGATTGGTCAGAAACTACAAAAAAAGCACAGGAAAATTGGATTGGTCGTAGCGAAGGAGCAATCCTACATTTTCCCATTCTGTCAGAAGAACAGAGAGGAAATTCCTTTGATGGGATGAGTAAGGACGAGTTATTCAGTGCAACCAAAGATCTAAAAAACATAGAAGTGTTTACCACACGCCCAGATACCGTCTTCGGAGCTACCTACATTGTACTTTCGCCAGAACATCCAATCGTTAAAGACATCACCAGTAGCCAACAGGCAAAAGCAGTACAGGCTTATCAAGAACAAACTGCAAAATTAGACTTAGTAGCTAGACAAAAAACTGAAAAAACTAAGACTGGAGTTTTTACTGGAGGGTATTCTTTGAATCCAGCAAACGGCACAGCAATACCGATTTGGATATCTGATTATGTACTGATGGGATACGGAACCGGAGCCATTATGGCTGTCCCAGGCCACGACCAAAGGGATTTTGATTTTGCCAAAACTATGGATTTACCAATAAGGCAAGTGGTGAGATCTCAAGGAATATCTGAAAATAATATCACTGATCTACTAGAAGCTTATGTGGGAGATGGGGTTCTTATCAATTCCCAAACCTTTGACGGCCTTCCTGTTCAGGAAGCTAAGAAAAAAATCTGCGAATGGTTAAAAGACATAGGTTTAGCATCTGTGCACATCGGATACCGTCTTCATGATTGGTGCATTTCTCGACAACGTTATTGGGGTCCACCCATCCCGATAATCCACTGTGACGAATGCGGGCCTGTTCCAGTTCCAGAAAAAGATTTACCTATTGTCCTTCCCAGAGTAGAAGATTTCAAGCCTGATGACTCTGGAGTGAGCCCATTAGCCAGAATGGAGGAATGGTACATCACAGTCTGCCCAGAGTGCGGAGCCACCGCAAGAAGAGAAACCGACGTTTCAGACACCTTCCTAGATAGTTCGTGGTATTTCCTTAGATATCCCTCATCAGACTCTGAAACCGCACCTTTCGATTCCGATATTACTAGCAAATGGTTACCTGTAGACTGTTATATAGGCGGAAATGAACATGCAGTGCTTCATCTACTTTACAGTCGCTTCATCACAATGGCCCTTCATGATATCGGTCACATCCATTTTCAAGAACCATTTGTTCGCTTCCGAGCTCACGGCTTGATCATCCGCGAAGGAGCTAAAATGTCGAAAAGTAAGGGTAATGTAATTATCCCTGACCAAGTTATTGAAAAGTATGGTGCGGACACCTTCAGGACTTATCTGATGTTCCTAGGGCCATTTGATGAAGGAGGTGATTATCAAGATGAAGGTATTCAAGGACCACACGGATTCTTGCACAGAGTTTGGGAAACGGCTACGGAAGCTCTGCAAAATGATAGCGTGGAGAAGAATGCCGTGGTTGAAAGAAAGCTACACCAAACGATCCAGCAGGTAACGGAACAGCTCCCAAGACTGAGATATAACACATCTATAGCCGCACTAATGGAATACCTCAATGTAGTCCGGTCCAAAGGTCGTGTCCCACAAAAATCTGAGGTTGAGCCTCTTATTGTCATGATAGCCCCCTTTGCACCGCACCTAGCAGAAGATCTCTGGGAATCCTTCGGACATAGTGAAAGCATCTTTTCAGGTATGAATTGGCCCCAGTACGAACCTGAAAAAACACGAGAGGACAATGTTGAAATAGCGATTCAAATTAACGGAAAACTGAGAGGAACCATCACGGTGGAGGCAGATATAGATAAGAACTCGGTAGAAAAAATAGCGAGAGCAGAAAAAAACATCGCGAGATACCTGGACACAGCTATGGTCAAACGTGTCGTCTACGTCCCCAATAGGTTAGTTAACTTTGTAGTGGAGTCGAACAATGCATGAGCAACAAAACAATTTTTCGGAAACCATAGATCGACTTTGTATTGACACAATCAAAGTGCTATCTATGGACGCTGTTCAAGCAGCTAACTCGGGACACCCTGGAACACCAATGGCTCTAGCCCCAGTGGGCTACCTCCTCTGGACAAAACACCTAAAACACAGCCCCACTAACCCCACATGGACAAATCGTGACCGATTTGTCCTTTCGGTGGGCCACGCATCCATGTTGATATATTCTCTCCTCTACTTGACTGGATATAAGCTATCCTTGGAGGACTTAAAGAAATTCCGTCAGTGGGGATCTAAAACTCCTGGACATCCTGAAGTACACCATACTCCAGGCGTGGAAACAACCACAGGACCGCTTGGCCAAGGTGTTTCTAACTCCGTGGGAATGGCTGTTGCAGAACGATGGTTAGCGGACCGATACAATAGGGATGGCTACAACATAGTCGACCATCATACTTACGCGCTTTGTTCCGACGGAGATCTGATGGAGGGGGTATCACATGAAGTAGCAGAATTTGCCGGACACCAAAGACTCGGAAAACTAATTTGGATTTTCGATGACAATAAAATTACGATTGAGGGTAGTACTGACCTAACTAGTTCAACTGATCATATCTCACGTTTTGAGAGCTACCGATGGCACACGGTTTGTGTAGAAGATGGCAATGATCTTCACCAGATCAATGAAGCTATCGAACAGGCAAAGACAGAGACGGAAAAACCTTCGTTAATAGTCTTAAAAACAAGGATAGCCGAAGGTAGTCCCAATAAGGTTGATACGTCCTCAGCCCATGGTAGCCCACTGGGCTTGGAAGAGATAAAAGCCACGAAAAACAACATCGACTACCCTTCTCACGAACCTTTTTATGTCGATCCCCAAACCCTTGCAAACTGGCGTAAAACTTCTGATAAAGGAAAAGCTACTGAGGAACAGTGGGACAAACTTTATGAATCTTACAAGGTCACATATCCGAAGCTAGCAAAAGAATATATAGAGTTGATGAAAGGGAATCTCGCTCAGGATTGGGACACTGAGGTTCCTACCTATGAAGACGTCAAAGAAAAGAAAGCCACTCGTTCATGGTCAGGGGAAATCTTACAGGCCATAGCACAAAGCTGTCCCAATCTTATAGGCGGTTCAGCCGATCTAGCACCCTCCAACATGACCGATATTGATGGAGCGGCTGACCTTACCCACGAAACTCCTGGAGGACGTGTCGTTCGATTTGGAATTCGAGAGCACGGCATGGCTGGAATTCTAAATGGACTTGCGTTACATGGAGGAATACAACCCTTCGCTGGAACATTTCTCATTTTCTCTGATTATATGAGGCCTTCAATTAGATTGGCCGCCTTAATGAATCTGCCTGTCAAATACGTATTCACTCACGACTCCATTGGACTAGGAGAAGACGGTCCTACCCACCAGCCAGTGGAACAGCTGATGACTCTAAGAGCCATCCCCAATCTGCTCGACTTAAGACCTGCTGATCCTGCAGAAACAGCAATAGCCTGGAGAATCGCAGTGGAGAGAAAGACTGGCCCTACATTCTTGTCACTCACACGCCAGGCAGTAGCCCCTCTGGATAGGACAACATTCCCTTCAGCAGAAGGTGCACGCTTTGGAGCTTACACCCTTGCGGAGGCTAACAATGGAGTACCTCAAGCCGTTCTTATTGCAAGTGGGTCAGAAGTAGGTATAGCTCTGCAGGCCAAAGAAAAACTGGAAGGACAGGGAGTGTCCACCCGCTTGGTCAGTATGCCTAGCTGGTATCTTTTCTCTCAACAAAAAAGAGAGTATAAGGATTCCATTTTGCTGCCCGATTGTCAGATTCAGGTGGCAATCGAAGCTGGTTCTACATTCGGCTGGCATAGATGGATCGGAAATGAAGGTATACCAATAGGTATAGATAGGTTCGGAGCTTCCGCTCCTTCCGAAGATCTATTTAACCAATTCGGAATCACAGTCGATAATGTCGTCGCCCAAGTAAACAAACGACTAGCAGAGAAAGCGTAGCCACTTACAATTAAGAGAAGAAATCGAACTTGTTTCTCCCTTCGTCGGAGAGTGCTTTTTCGTATACGGCAATAGCACCTGCCGTGTCTTGCAACGCTGAACCGGTCGCGTCAAAAACGATGATTTCTTCATCAGACGTCCGACCACTTCGACTCCCAACTATTATTTGACCTAATTCTGCATGAACCTCTTCTTCGGTAATCGTGCCCGCTTTAATTCCGTGATGTAACTCTCCCACATTTTTACATTGATCTAAGAGGTCAACAACTACTTTGGCTTGGGCAAGGACCCCTACATCTAACTCTTGCTTGTCTGGACTATCCGCACCGACGGCTGCTATGAAAATTCCATCGGGAATCCTGTCAGGTTTTATTAACGGAGAAGTAGAAGGTGTACAGGTCACCAGGACATCACTTGTTCCGAT
This sequence comes from Longimicrobiales bacterium, assembly GCA_045561015.1. Taxonomy (GTDB): domain Bacteria; phylum Gemmatimonadota; class Gemmatimonadetes; order Longimicrobiales; family Gaopeijiaceae. The sequence continues at coordinate 36,667 of JBJKYO010000033.1, forward strand.
AACCTGGTCAACCGAATCAACGGCAACTACTTCCAATTCAAGATCTTCGGCCATATCATCTGCAAAATTGGCTACCTTCTCAGGGTCCACATCAGTTGCAAAAACCTTCTGTATCGGTAACACCTGTTTTAAGGATCTGAGTTGGACCCTGCCCTGTGTTCCACATCCACAAATGGTGACTGTCTTTGAATCAGGCCTTGCTAAATATTTCGCTGCGACAGCTGTCGTGGCCCCCGTCCGGTTAATAGTGATCTCGACCGACTCCATTATCGCCAAAGGTGAGCCATCCTTACCGTCACAGAGAACGATGATACCTTGGATATTCGGCAAACCGAACCGCTTCTGATTCTGAAAAAAGCCTCCGTTCAACTTAAGTCCTAGATATGTTTTTCCACTAACTAATCCGCCAGCTTTTATATGAAATTCGCCATCTTCGGTATCAACGTGAAGCAAACCCGTAGCCAAACTCTTATCTTGGGCATAGAGCCGAAAGGCATTCTCTACCAAAGCAAAGTAATCCTCTAGGCCAAGAAGTTCCTTAATTTCACTTCCACTAAATAAAAGAGTTTCACGGTTTTTTACAGATTGTGGTAGCATCCTAATTCCCTGGAGGTCTGTAGCTACGAACTGGGGGCAGTTGCGCACCGGACAGATCATCTGGAACGCTCTCTTCCGCGACAACAGTATGAGTTAGCGTACCGATTCCCTCAATGGTGGCATTGATCGTTTCACCAGCCTGCAGGTAACCAGATCCTGTCGCCCGCTGGACGCGACCCGCACCCGTTCCGCCCGACGTTCCACTTTGCAGAACGTCACCAGGAAATACAGTGATTAGCGACGATGCGTACTCGATTAACTCGGGGATGTTGTGGATCATATCTCCGGCTCTGGCCTCCTGGACGGTCACGCCATCGATGACCAAGCTCTGGTGCAAGCGTTCCATCGGATCGCCATAGAACTCCTTTGGAACAATCCACGGCCCTTGGGGCGCAAACGTGTCATGACCTTTACCGACAAACCAATCCTGGCCGGATCCGTAACCACCAGGTGGACGTCCACCACGATCGGATACATCCATAGCGACCATATAGCCGAACACGTGGTCGTAGGCTCGACTTGCAGAGATGTACTTGCCCTCAGTACCGAATACGATTGCCAACTCAACCTCCCATTCGATCCGGTCACGGCCATAAGGAATAACGATATCATCACCGCTACCGATGATCGCGCCGCGGGTGGGTTTCAGGAATAGGTAGGGCACCCCTCGATCCTCCTGTCGCTCCCGAGTCCTCGCTTGCAACTCTTCCTCGGTACAGCCTTCACATGCATGTGTGTAGAAGTTGACCGCAGCATTCATATTTTTGCTGGGATACATGATTGGAGGAAGAGCTCTTAAGTCACTCGCCTCATAAACAAAATCTGATTTCCCTGGTCCTTCCAATCCATTATTGTGGTTCAAATCATTGACTATCTCATATAAACGGTGTTTCAAAACAGATTCGTACCGTTCAATCAGTTCTAACATGTCTGATGGCATAGAAATCTCTGAGATGCCAGGCTTTTTCTGAAGAGCAGTATTAGCAGAAACGAGGTCTATTACTAAATTGTCTCTCAGGACAATACCCAGCCGATGCTGTCCGTCCACCTCGAATGTTCCGAGTTTAAAGGCCTCTACGCCCTCTGTGCTCGGATCACTTTGAGCAACACAACCGATCGGAATAATTAATACTAGTAGTAACCGGAAAACTTGATTCAGTTTCATTATTCTCCTCCTGAATAAATTATGACCTCTCTCTAAAAGTACGCCCGACAGGATTCGAACCTGTGACCTCTGCCTCCGGAGGGCAGCGCTCTAATCCAGCTGAGCTACGGGCGCAAGTCAGACACGCGGTAATAAGCCGAGTTCTGTCTGCTACAAAAGTAGCAGGAGGACCATTTATCTAGGACTGCCATTACTGACAGCCTCAAGCAGCCTACCCGGGACTCAAATGAAACGGGTATCTCATCGTCCCCTATTTGGCCTTGCTCCAGGTGGGGTTTACCTTGCAACCTCTGTTTCCAGAAGCCCGGTGCGCTCTTACCGCACCCTTTCACCCTTGCCTGTTCTCTTAATAGAGTCATCGGCGGTCTACTCTCTGTGGCACTTTCCGTTACTAGCCAAAGCCAGTCCCCGGGCGTTACCCGGCACCTTACCCTATGGAGCTCGGACTTTCCTCCATCGACATCTTTAAAAGAAGCCGAGGGCGGCCCTCACTTCGCGCGTCCTACTGCAACGTAGTCTATCTGGATTAGTACCAGAGAACAACGTCTCCACTCAGGTTTAGAAAATCCAATAAACACCAGCTGTGATCTCACTACTATCATAAGGGAAAAGCTCGTGTTGATCACGTCGAATTCTATACTCACCCCTAACTCCAACAGGACCAAGGATCCGTACTCTTATGCCTGCGGGTACAGAAATCGTGGAATTCCAAAGTCGGACACCTTCTGGATCTGCATCGCGACGAAGGAAAAGACCTCCACTGAACCCTACATAAGGCTCCAAAATCCCTATAGAAAATCTTGCCTGAGCTGTAGCCGTCAGAGTAGCTACATGGGAAAAAATGCTACTCGACTCATCCATTGGAGCTGTGACTCTAGGTTTAGAGTAGGTTGCTCCAAACTCAATACGTGTTCGATCTGAGTTCGTATAGTCAGTTGCAAGTGCAATCATTGACGAGGATTCTCTATCTGCCTGTAATGCATAACGCAAAACCCCCGCAGACAAGCTTATGCTTCGATTTGCACTTGCAGTCGAACTGGTTTGAGCTTCTAATGAATCTGGAGACCCAGTTACTATTAGCGCAGACACAAAACACAAAACCCAAAAAATAAAATTCATTTCACACATTCCATGGATGAATAGTTACGCCTCTATTGTTAGATTCTAGAATAATAATGATTAAAAAAGCAATAAAGGCCTATAGGATCCCTGTATTGATATGATCTCTATCTACTATTAAAGACTTCCAACCACCCGACCGCAGAAAGTGACAAAAAAATGAAAAAAAATGAACCCAGTAATTTATTCACATTATCGTTTGTCCTTTTCAGTTTCTTGCTAGGAAGTCCTGTTCAAGGTCAAATAGAAGACGAAACAATTATCTACTTGGTCAGACACGCTGAAAAAATCGACAATTCAAGCGATGCAGCACTCTCATCGGTCGGGAGAGAACGAGCTATTTTACTGTCAAAAGTGCTATCGGACGCTCAAATTAATTACATACATTCTACCGATCTTCAACGAACTCGAGATACAGTCGAACCTCTTGCATCCCTCCTCGAACTAGAGGTTCAACTCTACAACCCTGAGCATCTAGAAGATTTCTCACACATTCTCTTGAAAACACCAGGCAGACACCTTGTCAGCGGACACTCTGATACAACCCCGGAACTGGTAAGACTATTGGGAGGTCAAAGCACTGCAATTCAAGATCACGAATATGATCGTCTTTATGTAATCGTCCGATCTAAAGGTCAGACTGGGACAACTATACTCATACACTATGGAACATTTTTGTAAAATCTTGTTGGTTTGGGCTCAAAAGCACAATTACGGAAATCACCTAAAAAAGAAAGTATGCCATCAAAATAAACGTGGTTTATGACATCGGGAGGCTCTCTTGAAAGCTATATTTCAGACCTTATCTATCATTACAATTGTCAGCTCATGTGTCACTTCTAATGACAACAGAAGAGCCTCTCAGGTGGACGACATTTTCGAACAATGGAGCACATCTACTTCACCCGGTTGTGCAGTCGGAGTAATGCAGGCAGGCCAAACTATCCTAAAAAAATCCTATGGAATGGCTGACCTGCAACATGGGATCAGGAACTCTACGGAAACAATATTTGAAAACGGTTCTGTTTCAAAGCAATTCACTGCAGCGGCGATCATATTGCTGGCTTTAGAGGAAAAACTCACGCTTGAGGACGATGTGAGAAAATACATTCCCGAAGTGCCCGACTATGGTAGCAAAATAACCTTGCATCACCTTATGACTCACACTAGTGGCTTAAGAGATTGGGGAGCAGTGGCTTCCATATCTGGATGGCCAAGACATGAACGGAGTCACAATCACGATGATGTACTCGATATTGTCAGTCGCCAAACCGCACTCAACTTCCAACCTGGAACTGAATATTCATATAGCAACACTGGGTACAATCTACTAGCTATTGTAGTAGCACGCGTAAGTGGTACATCATTCGCACGATTCTCAACGCAAAACATCTTTGAACCGCTTGGAATGGCTAATACACAGTGGAGAGATGATCACAGACGAATAGTTCCAGGCAGAAGTACTGCCTACCGAGCACTGGAAGACGGTGAGTTTGAAATCCTTCAGCCGATTGAACATGTACACGGAAATGGAGGCCTTCTTACCACAGTAAATGACCTGTTAATTTGGAACCAAGCCTTAGATGATGGACGACTAGGCGGCCAGGCATTCACAGAAATGATGCATGAGCAGGGTCGTCTGACAGACAACTCCGTGATCACATATGCTGGCGGACTACAAGTTGACCTATTCAGAGGTGTTCAGCGTGTAAGCCATACTGGTTCTACTGCGGGCTACAGGGCTTTTGTCGCCCGATATCCAGAACACCAACTTTCAGTTGCTCTTCTCTGTAATACTAGTGATGCCAATCCTGGTTCCATTAGGGATCAAATAGCCACTATCTTCATCGGTGAATTCTTAGAAAATCCCGCATTACCTGAACCCGTGGCTTTAACGCCCGGAATAGTTGCTTCCTATGCTGGAATTTATTCCGAACCTGTGACTGGACAGACAAAACACCTGGAATCCGAAGGCGAAAATCTCTATGACGATAAGAACAAACTAATCCCTATCTCCTCCTCAGTGTTTGAACATCCCAATACCAAGGCTCGTTATATTTTTGAAATATATGAGGGTAGCGCAGTGGGATTTTCTCTGGACTCTTGGCAGTATACAAATAAACGTTACGAACGGACCAATATTTGGAAGCCCAGCATCAATGAATTGGAAGAATTCGCTGGGACCTACAGTAGTGATGACTCTAATACCACCTATACGGTTAAAATCAAAAATGATCGGTTGGTATTAGAACAGCAACCTGGACGAGTGCAGGTCCTAACTCCTGTATACGAGGACGCCTTCCTAGGAACTTTTAGAGAGCCAGGATTTGATAAAAACTGGAATTCTGAACGATTTTCATCTAACGGAATTTTTAGATTTAGAAGGGACGCCACAGGGTTTGTCGGGGAATTGTCTGGATCTTGGGGTAGAGTTTTTGATATGCGTTTTCAGCGTCAGGAAAACTAAACTCCTACTTCATATTGAGAAAACCCATCGGTTTTGATGATCTGTTGGTCTTTAGTTACCAAAATACCCTCTACTTCAGAAAGCTTATTCAAAAGCTTAATGCCTTCATCAGGGCCCAGCACCAGTGCTGCAGTAGACAGAGCATCTGCATCAGTGGCTCTTGGAGCCACTACAGAGACAGAACTAGTATGGTCTGGAGAAGTGCCCACACGGGGATCAATAATGTGATGCAGAACCAGATCTTCGGTTAAATATTGCATATAATCCCCTGATGTTGCCACAGCTGCGTTTCTGACGCTAATCACACTAAGATAATCCTCGGTATTTCGAGGATGCTGGATAGCCAAACGCCAGTTTTGACCGAGCAAATCTTCCCCTAAAGCAACCATATCACCACCTGCATCAATCAGCCCCCCTCGAACACCAGCGTCCCTTATAACCTTGGCTGCCTGATCAACGATATAACCCTTGGCGATTCCATCAACACTTATGGACATTCCCTCTTGTCTAAATACAATCTGTTTCGGTTCAACATGAATATTTTTTGAGCCTACCAGCCTTAAAGCATTTTCTATCTCAAGCACTGACGGTGATTTTCCTTTCTCCTCGAAAGTTTTCGAATAAAGATCGGACAAGGGTGCCACCGTGATATCGAAAGCTCCATCAGTCAAAGAGTCTATCTCAAAAGCATACCCGAGCAACTCCAGTATTTCTGGGGATGGATTATTAAGAACCCCTTCACTGTTAAGTACCCATAACGGTGTTCCCTCACGATAACTGCTAAACAAACCTTCAAGCCTATCAATCTCCAAGAAGGCCTCTTCGATTATAGTTTTGGCGATGTCAATATCTTCGTGCACTAGAGAAATAGTCACCAATGTGCCCATCTTAGTTCGAGTTTCTTTCACCAGATCAAAACCTATTTCAAACAAGATAGAACGCAGCAACCCAACACCTCCAATTGTTGTCAGAGTGGAGATACCGGCGACTTTGAGGGCTTTTCTTCTATTCATCACAACTCCAAACCGTTTCATCGATCATCTACTAAAACTTTTGCCAGATCGAAGTGTTCAATCTGACATCGGGTTAATTAGAGGGCCAGTAGGCTAAGGCTTTAAAAGAAATTTGAGATCCCTTCTATCGGTGAGAACACGACTACCCTATCGTGGACTAAGCATCATAACAAGGCACGATTTGGTAACTTGCATCAGGAGGTGCTCCAATGGCGAAAACTCTAATAGCAACGGTCATCACAGCTTGCATGTGCGTGATTTCATCTTTCATGTCCATCAATTCCAATAGGCAAGAATTATTCGCACAAAGCCTGGATCTCTCTAGTGCCACTATCTCAGATATCAATAAGGCTTTCGATGACGGAACCCTCACGTCAGAGCGCTTAGTGAACCTTTACTTGGCCCGCATAGACTCATACGAAAACAACGGCCCAAATTTAAACGCTCTCATCACTATTAACGAAAAAGCCCTAGAAACGGCACGTGCACTGGACGCAGAAAGACAGAGTGATGGACCTAGATCGTTGCTCCACGGGATACCCGTTGTTTTAAAAGACAACGTCGATACTCAAGATATGCCTACAACAGCAGGATCTCTCCTACTTAAAGGATCTATTCCTCCAAACGATGCCTTCATTGTAAGTAGACTAAGACAGGCAGGGGCTATCATTCTGGGCAAAGCAAATATGAGTGAATTTGCTTCGGGTGTTACCATTAGTTCCGTAGATGGTCCAATGCTAAATCCTCACGACTTAAGCCGGACACCCTCTGGTTCTTCTGGTGGCACAGGAGTTTCTATAGCAGCATCTTTCGCTCAACTGGGAATCGGGACTGACACGGGAGGTTCAGTAAGAGGCCCTTCAAGCTCCAATGGAGTTGCTGGCCTCAAGCCTACCCATGGACTCCTAAGTCGTGATGGAATCGTTCCGTTGGCTTTGTCATTCGACATGGCTGGTCCAATGGCTAGACATGTCTTCGATGTGGCGGCAATGTTAGGTGCCATGACGGGAGTGGATCCCAGTGATCCTGCCACAGAAAAAAGTGCGGAAGTAATAGAAACCGACTACACCCAGTACCTTGACCACAATGCATTAGAAGGCGCACGAATAGGAGTTGCCAGAGATTTTCTAGGCTACGACACCGAAGTAGACTGGATAATCGAGGCATCCTTGGAAGCCATGCGTAATGCAGGTGCAACCATCGTCGACGTTCGTTACCCAAGGTGGCTTCTCGATGCAAAAGCTGATTTCTACACCACCATTAGATGGAGAGAATTCAAAGACCAGATCGAAAACTATTTAAGCACTCTAGACTCACAATATCCTAGAACACTCGAAGACATGGTAGATATAAGCCAACAAATCCTTGCGGCTCCTAAAGACGGTGAAAGAACAAATCCGACACGCTGGTCTTTGTTTCAACAAGAACTGAACAGCGGTTCTCTGGAAGACCCCGAATATCTCGCCATGATCAACCATGGGATACCTCTCGTCAGCGCAATTCTACAAGGTCTGCTAGAAGAAAACAAATTAGACGCTATCGTCTATCCTACTGCACCGCGTAGACCCGGACCTTTAGGGGAAAATAGGGGCGCCTCATCACCCAACCCTGCCGTTTCAGCCACTAATCTTGCAAATCTCAGTGGCTTCCCAGACCTTATAGTACCAGCAGGATTTACTAGTAATGGCCTACCGGTTGGTATTTCATTCTTCGGATTGCCCTTTAGTGAACCCACACTTTTCGGTTTAGGTTACGCTTTTGAACAAATAACTAAAGCACGCCGTAACCCTGTACATACACCACCACTCCCAGGAGAGAAGATTCCTTGAGCATAAAGCATCAGTACCACTATTTTGATCAACCAAAAAATATCGCCGTCTTTGATTCCAAAAAGATGGCGAAACAAACCTTGTTTAAGTCTGATCGTCTATTGGTGGGGCTGAATTGTTTCGAGCCCGGTCAAAAACATAAGCTTCATAGCCATAAGGGGATGGACAAAGTCTATCAGGTCGTGGATGGAACCGGTTTGTTCCTGCTTGAAGATCAAGAGATGCCAATGAAGGCTGGATGTATCCTCGTTGCTCCTGAAAATGTCCCTCACGGAATTCTTAATAATAGTGAGAGTCCTTTGATAGTCCTGGTTGTGCTAGCACCATCACCGTGAATTTTCTTTGTGGATTCAGCTCCAATGTTTCGAATCAGTAGAACCCTAACGCACTACCATATTACAGATCATCCCCATATCTTCCTGGTAACCATCCGACCTCATATACCTTTTGCCTGCGCCGTCTCCTGGGTTGGCCTGCCTCCCGCCTGGCACTTCGAAATCAATTAGAGCCCCAGAAGAAACCATCACTGGAGGTGTAGTACAACTCAGTCCTCTGTCTAGATTCACTGCAAGTCTTAACTCTTCCAAACCGAACCAGTCTATAACGAACACCCTTCCCCTTCCTCCATTTCGAATATTTCGAATAGAATCTCCATTTCGAATAGTACCTAAATACGTTTGTCTTCCCCTGTAGAGAGCATAGATGCGAGGCGCAGTACGACTGTAATTGCTCACACGAACCTCAATGGCCCCTGATTCCTCGCCCTCAGATTCGATGGACACAGGCTTGTCAGCAGAAGAAGATGCACAAGCCTGCGTAATCGTCAGTAGCAACATTAGGCTTATTTTAAGCTTTCTTATAAACCAGTTCATAGCCTCTCCTATAATTCTATTGAGGTTCCCATTCCTCCTTCCTCAACCATCCAAATTAGGAACCCTTTGATAAAAACCAGCCGCATCTTGAAATGCTTTTGCGACAGCTAGTATTTTTGTTTCACTGAAGGGTTTTCCAACAAATACAATGCCAGTTGGAAGGCCATCGTCACCAAAACCATTACATACCGCCACTGCTGGGTAACAAGCATGGTTTGCCAGCTGGAAAAAATGTGAGGTTGCCGATCTCCTTGGAGCTGGGCTCGCTGGGCTCGCTGTTGGAGGTGGATCTGATGGTTGAGGATCGACCGACAACCTGGTCCTCGAATCACCATAGGGAGTGACATATACATCAAAATCACCTAAAGCGTCTGACAACTCTTGCATCATAATCCCCCTTACCCGCTGAGCTTGCAGATAGGCTACAGCTGGCACGGTCTGATTTACCCTCCAACCACTGGCTCGAGCCGGCCTGGTAAGTTCATCGTCTCGATTCTCTAACAAAAAACTTTCGAAAGCCGCAGACGATTCGGCGGACAATGCTCGTAACGACTCCGTTGAAAAATCTTTCATCGGTACGTCTATGGGGTGCAGAGTGACTCCTACTGCTTCCAAGATCTCCAAACTTTTCTTATCATTTGCCATCCAATCTGATTTTTTTCCCGAATCATCCGCAAATGCATCTTGAAAATAAGCAACTTTAAATTGTGTGGCATCCAAATCCATATCCCAATTAAACGGGATATTTAAAACACTCTGGTCGTTTTCATCTGGTTTGGCGATAGACTTAAAAACAAGGGCACAATCTTCCACGGTCCTGCAAATGGGACCTAAGCGATCTCCAGTCCACCTCAGAGTCATCGCTCCAAAGCGGCTGACTCTGCCGTAAGTAGGCCTTAACCCTGAAGCGCCACAAGCCACAGAGGGACTTAAAATAGACCCACTGGTTTCTGTACCTATAGCGAATGCGACACACCCGGCCACCGTAGCAGAAGCTGAACCTGCAGAAGATCCGCTTGACCCATTGTTCGAATTCCACGGATTTCTTGTACGACCTCCAAACCATCGATCACCACTAGCCAATTCACCAGTAGTCAATTTGGCTATTAGAACTGCACCCGCATCTCTCAAAAGGGTGACAACTGTGGCCTCATAGTCCATTTTCTGTCCCTTGAATGCATTCGACCCCCAGGTTGTCGGATAATTCTTGACTGCTAGTATATCTTTTGCTCCCCATGGCAATCCGTGTAGTGGACCCCTATAAAAACCCCTGCCAATCTCTTCATCTGCCTTTCGAGCTTCGCGCAAAGCCAGATCGTCCAAAAAAGTTACTGTGTTGTTGAATTTCGGATTGTACCGCTTTAGTCGACCCAAATACATCTGTGTAAGCTCAAGGGAACTCACCTTTCTGCTCTTCACTAATTCTGCTAATTGGGCCAGTGGCCAGAAAGCGACCTCTTCCAAGTCATTTGGTCTCTCCAAGTCAGTGTAGGAACTCATACGGAAAGGTCTTTCTACCATATCTATCTGCATTCCTGGAACAATTGTGCTGAAATGGATTGGAGGTGCCACTCCGTTCTCTAACTTATATTCCCTTAATTCAGAATAACCCTGTAAATTCCTGTTCACTCCTTCCACCAATGCTTCAGCTTCATCCTCCGTGAGCTCCAAGCCTGACAGAGCACTTGCATCACGAATCATAGCCAATGTCACTTCTGGTTCATCAGAATCCAGCATCTTGGACCAGAGCAAGCCTGGAAAAAGGGTTGAGCTTAACCCAACCCCAGAGAAATAACCTAAAAACCTTCTTCGACTTGAAGCTCCGAAGTCCATCAATGAACCTCCTGAATTTTTGACAAAAAATAGGATGAATCGCATTTAAGCATGGGAAACAAAAGCGAACACCGCCAGTTTTCAACAATTTGGACCTGTTGAATTACAGGCCCAGCACCTTGTCATTTGAGTCGTCTAGAGAACATTATGCATCAGAAGAATACGCTTCGATCCAGACACACGGTGCAGCATCTGTAAAAGCGTAGGGAAAATATCATTTTAAATATGTTAAGGGAAACTCCATGAACATGGTCCGAAAAATCATTAAAATCAGCTTAGTTCTTTTTCTTATTACACCTATTTTCTCAGCTTCTAATAACCTTCCCCAAGTAGCTTTTCCTGATCTAGAGTGGAGGCCCATTGGACCCAATAGAGGAGGCCGATCAATCGCAGTTGCTGGTCATAGAGATCGTCCAAATGAATACTATTTCGGTGCAACAGGAGGAGGACTCTGGAAAACAGAAGATGGCGGGTCATCATGGAACCCAGTGACAGATGGACATATCGGAAGTTCTTCTGTCGGAGCGGTGGCCGTGGCCAATTCCAATCCTGATATCGTGTACCTAGGCATGGGTGAAGGCCAACTTCGAGCAAACGTTTTGCAGGGAGACGGAATTTATAGATCTAGTGATGCTGGGAATACATGGACACATGCAGGTTTAGCAGAGACAGAAACTATCACCAGAATACGAATACACCCTTCAGATCCAAAAACTATATATGTTGCTGCTCTAGGTTCTCCATTCTCCAGCAATACCCAAAGAGGAATCTTCCGCACGTCCAACAGTGGAGACACCTGGGAAAAAATACTCTACCGGGGCGAAAACTCTGGTGCAATCGATTTAGCAATAGACCCGAATGATTCCAACACCCTTTATGCTACTTTCTGGCAGGTATACCGGAAACCTTGGAGACTCTGGAGTGGCGGGTCGGAATCTGGCATTTTCAAATCCACTGATGGTGGGACGAACTGGGAAGACCTTACAGAAAATCCTGGATTTCCAAGAGGACCACTAGGAAAAATAACAGTGACCGTTTCTGGGACTAATTCACAAAAGATTTGGGCTAATGTAGAAGCAGGCCAAGGCGGCCTATACCTTTCCAACGATGCTGGTGCCACTTGGACTCTAGTCAATAATCATAGAGATCTATGGCAGAGAGCTTTCTATTTTCAAAGGATTGAAGCTGATCCTATCGAACCGAATACTATCTACGTTTTAAACTTCGAACTACTTAAATCTACGGATTCTGGAAAAACTTTTACCCCCATCCAGGGAACACACAGTGACCACCACGACCTTTGGATAGACCCAAATAACCCATCCAGAATGATTAACGGCAATGATGGGGGGGGAGTCATTACTGTTAACGGTGGTAGAACCTGGACACATATGAGATATCCCACAGCTCAAATATACCGTCTCGCCACTACAGCAGATTTTCCTTACCACGCCTGCGGAGCTCAACAGGATAATACAACCGTCTGTGTTGCGTCAGAAGGAAGCCACCTTAGCAACCCCAGAGGACAAAGTGAAGACTGGATGTATGCGGTAGGTGGTGGTGAAAGCGGGTATGTGACCCCACATCCTGTCGATCCAGACATTTTTTTTGCTGGCGCAACCAACACTCTTACAAAATACGACCGTAAAACGGGACTTAGTTTTGATATACAACCCTACCCCAGAATTGTAATGGGAGAACCTGCTGAAGGAATGCCAGAACGATGGAACTGGACTTACCCCATAACGATTTCTAATACTGATCCTGAAATGCTCTATGTGGGATCTCAGCACCTATGGAGAAGCCTCGATGAGGGAAACACATGGGATAAAATTAGTCCTGACCTAACGAGAGCTGACCCTGAAACATTAGGGGATTCTGGTGGTCCCATAGTAAAGGACCAAGATGGTCCTGAAATTTATGGAACCATTTATAGTATAGGATCCTCATACTTTGACGATGAGGTTATCTGGACGGGTTCAGATGATGGCTTGATCCATATTACCGTAGACGCAGGGCAGACCTGGACCAATGTGACTCCAGCAGACCTACCGCCGCATACGCGGATTACAACGATTGAGACATCCAAACACACTCCTGGATCTGCCTATGTCTCAGGTATTCGATATGAGATGGGTGACAGACTGCCTTACTTATGGAAGACACTAGACTACGGAAGGACTTGGAAATTCATAGTAAATGGTATCGAGACTGATGATTTTACTAGAGTCATCAGGCAAGATATTAAGAACCCAAACGTTCTCTATGCAGGATCTGAAAAGGGGGTCTACATTTCACTAAACCAGGGAGAGGAATGGCACTCACTTTCCTTGAATCTACCAACGGTTCCTGTGACTGGACTGGTAGTGAAAGAGCGAGATTTGGTTATTTCTACACATGGCAGGTCTTTCTGGATCCTTGATGATATTGAAACGCTGCGCCAAATAAATCCCTCTCTAAGCCACTCCGAAAACCACCTTTTCAAACCTGCCAATGCAATCAGGAGAAATGTTCCAGCAGTAATAGACTACTACGTTGAAGAGGGAGCCAATGAGGTAAAACTGGAAATTCTTGATTCAGAGGGAAGACACGTTATTACTCTGATGGAAAAAAATGGCCACCCTCCAGGCTTACATCGTGAAAGATGGGATCTACGGTATCCTGGTGCTATAACATTTCCTGGTATTGTCCTAGAAGGTGGCAACCCTGCCATTGGACCCTGGGCGCCGCCTGGAATATTCCAAGTCAAATTAACCGTAGACAGCCAACAGACCACAGAACAATTCATACTCCAAAAAGATCCACGATTAACCAACGTCTCGGAAACCGATATGTTGGCACAATATGATCTAGCCTCAAACATCAGAGATCATGAAAGTTCGGCCAATCAGCTGGTAATCGATATTAGGAATATTAAATCTCAGATAGAAGAAAGAGTAGGCGACAGTGAAAATCGATCGCTAAATGTCCTGGCCAGTATTTTTTCCGAAAAGATAAGTCAGATAGAGGGACAGCTATACCAGGTATTGAATCAAAGCCCTAAAGACAAAATTGCTTTTCCTATTAAGCTCAATGACCGACTCACTGGTCTACGAAGACATCTGGAGCGTGGAGATGGTCTCCCCCTGGCAAGCTTCCTTGAAGTCTTCGAAGAATTATCCGCTGAGTTAGAAGTACAAGTGCTGTCACTAATGGAAATCATGGATAATGAATTTAGTGAACTGAATAGGGCGCTGAGAGACGTTGGCTTGAGCCCGATAGAAAAACCCAACTTCTACATTCCAGCGCAGATTGATGTTTACTGAGCCTTTCGCTGACAATTAACATGGCCTTGCTGTAGTCAAACCTGAGTCACAATATAGATTGGGAAGCATAGTAACTTAAGGAGACATCTTATGACAAAGTTATCTCAACTCCACTTACTCATCTTTTTCAGCATTGCTCTAGTGCCTATGAATGGCCGAGCGCAGGAAACTAGTGCTGCCCACCGACACATGGGTCATGTAGCAGACGGTTTCAGAGGGACTCCAGATGGTATGGGGCTTCTTCCAACCGCGATGGCTGAAGCAGAAGTAGCGGCTCGCCACGCTTCATTGTCAGCTACTAACCTGACTGATCTTGCTGCTATGCAACGACACGCCGGGCACGTGTTGCATGCCTTAGAAGGTGGAGAAGGAAGGCCCGGACTTGGCTATGGACTTAAAAACGCAACTGAAGGCATCATAGCGCACATAGAGATGGCTGCAGGAGGAGACGGAGCTTCTCAAGGCGTGGCCACTCATTCGAATCACGTCGCAACTTCCTCCCGAAATACCCTGGAGAGAGCTAGCCTGATCATAGATTATATTGAAAAAGTTCAGAACACTAACTCCGTAAATGAAGCTGGAAAGATGACAGAGCAAATTGCGACACTCGCCGAACAGCTCCTTGCTGGATTTGATAGTAATGGGGACGGCCGAATTGGCTGGCAGGAAAACGAGGGTGGACTGCAACAGGCCGAACAGCACATGAATATTATGAAAAGAGGCGAAGGAATGCCCTAGTGCTTACAATAAGCATGCCCAGGTGTACCCTAGAGCAGATCTCAAAGCAACACAGGATTACAACATGAGAATTTATCCGAACCTATTAAGGATGGTCCCGTTGGTGATGTTGCTCTACGGAAACCTACAAGCCCAGCAAGAAACTGTGCGAATAATCCAAACCAACGCTGCTGGGGATAACGTCCACATCATCGATCCAACGACTAACCAAGTCGTAGACGTAATATTGGGTATACCTATAGCTCATGGAGTCACGTCTCATCCCGACGCAAGTCGTTACTACTTCAGTAACGAAGTTGAACATACCCTGGATATAGTATCTAGCCAAACTCTACGGGTCATTAGGCAAATCCCCTTGAGTGGACGTCCAAATAACATAGCAATTACTCCGGATGGGCAAAAAGTATACGTAGCAATCAGAGACGATCTCAAACCAGGAGTGGACGTAATCGATTTAAGTGAGAACCAAGTGATCAAGACTATTCACATGTTGGGTGGAGTCCATAACGTTTTTATAACTCCGGATGGTCGACATCTCACCGCTGGTATGATCGGCGCCGAGACTTTAACTGTAATAGACACTTCGAATGACGAACCTCTGTGGTCTATGCATTTCGATGGCGGTGTTCGGCCAATGGCATTCGAAACCAACCCTGACAACTCGACTAAGAGAATCTTTGTTCAAATTTCGAATTTCCATGGAGTCTACGTCATTGACTTTGAACAGAAAGCTGTCACCGAACAACTCTGGATGCCTGAGCTGCCCATTTCCAGGACAGATAACGATGCCTTACAAGGTTCTCCTGGCCATGGATTAGCCGTTTCCCCAAATGGGTCTCAATTGTGGTCGACCAGTAAGCCCAACGGTTACGTTTATGCTTGGTCTCTTCCCGATCTGGAATTCCTTGGAGGAGTACCAGTAGGACGTGTGCCTGATTGGCTTACAATGACACCCGATGGAAAATACTTATACGTTGCAAACGCTGGCTCTAATGATGTCTCCGTTATAGACACTCAAAACATGGTCGAAATAACTAAGATTCCCGTAGGTCAAGTACCAAAACGTAACCATACAGTGGTCTTCCCATGAACAAGACTCAGTCCCAGATAAATAGCCTGGCGATTGCCCTGCTACTAGTTTGTTTACCAAATACTATTTCAGCCCAAGGATCACTAAGTTTTGAAGTGTTCCGAGAAACTGTAGAACCCATATTTATCCAACCTCGCGGGGGTCACGGTCCAAGTATTTCTCCCTGTGCTTCTTGCCACATAAACAGTGGAACACCACTGAAGTTACAACCACTGCAGGAAACAGAAGATGGTCAGATTTATTGGTCAGAAAATCAATCCAAAGAAAATTTTGAGGTTGTTTCTAGGTTAGTAGTTCCAGGACAACCAGAAAGAAGTAGGCTCCTCCAAAAACCATTGGCTGTAGCAGCTGGAGGAACACCATTTCACGTGGGTGGTAAATTTTGGCAAGATCAGACCAACCCAGAGTGGATAATCATGGCAGAATGGGTCGGAAACAGCGAGGCACCGACAGACCTTACTGCGTTAGAAACTACCCCCTCTCCCTTGGACTTTAATTTCTTTCAAACTTGTGTTCAGCAGATTTTCTTGAGCAAGCGAGAAGGACGGATGGAATGTACCAACTGCCATAGTTCAGGGCCTCGCGGATTTGCACAAACAATTCCAGAGGATCGATCCTATTGGAATTTTGAAGAGTCACGTGAAAATTTTGAAATGATCAAGCGTTATGTGGAGCCAGGATACCCGCTCAGAAGCCGTTTTCTGATGCACCCTCTGGCACCTGAGGCCGGTGGAGATAATTACCACAGCGGAGGTCGGCGCTGGTTTTCGAAAGAAGACCCGGAGTGGCAGATGTTGGCAGCCTGGGTCAACGGTGATAATCCAAGGTGTCTCAGCTACTAGACGAATATATTTTGGCAGTGAACCAATCAACTACAACTACTGATCAGCCCCTGCAAAGTCGAATCAGCTAATACCTTGAAGTTTTTTCTGACATAGGATCCAATTACTCCAGTCCCTGATCTTCCTGCGAGGCTGGGGGTTCTTATCTGCCCGGAGGGATGAAATTTTCCAGCCCTTGCCCAATTGACAAAATTCCTGTCCACTGCCGACACAGTTATATCCGCAGTAGTACTTTCTGGTAGACCTTTCTGTAACTGTTCGAACACATCTCTATGCAGACCGTACCGATCAAACAGACCTATATCTGAAGGGAATCGCATACTGGTATCATCCGCAGAAATTGCAAGACCAAACAGAAAGAGAGGTTGGGGAGGGCGATCGTCCTCAGGTAAATAACTATATACATCAGCCAAATCCCAAACATCAGCTTCGACAATATATGCCCAAGCGTCCTGACTTTTACTCCACTCCAACTCTAGTAATTGGTCTCTCTGTAGAGCACAGATTTCTCGTGAACTTCTAGGAGTTTTCATGCTAAAATCACGGGGCAACTTAGTCTGTCCAAACAACTCACTCTCACCGCCATCCGTGATGCTCACCTGTATTACTTGATCAGGTACTGCAAAAGCAACAGGTAGCTCGTCTAAACTATAACAAGTGCCCAGTGATCCTTGTATTTCTGATATTTCTCTCTGGACCCAGGGAGGAACACACGTTGAAGCACTGTCTGGATTCTCAATTAACGTTACAGTTTGATTGCCAGCGGTTAGAGTGATATCAGCCCCTAAAACAGGCCCGTAATCTTTGCTACCTAGCACTCTGTGAAGATATGCGGTTGCTTCCAGGGCGTCGCTTCCGTCACTTGCAATGAAAACTTCTGCGATCAGAAGACTTTCCGGCGCAACCAGAGAGACACTATCCATTTCACAGCCTGCTAAAGACAACACTCCCAGCATGAACCACCGAGTCACATACCTCATCTGAACCTCATCTCAAAACCGAAGGTGGGTAGGATTGGAAACATCGAAAATCCTCGACGAGTCCACTTAGTATTATCTACTGAGCTGCCATCTTCATAAGTATAGAAGTAGAAGAGGACATTCCTCCTATCATATACGTTAAGCACGTTTATATATGGAGTTATATATCCAGCACCAAAAATGTTTCTAAACTCTTTTCTAATGCTCACATCCAATCGATGGCGCACTGGATATCTTTCGCCATTTTTAGGTCCGAGAAAAACAGTATTCCCCCGTTCATCACGCCCTAGAGTGCCATTTGAAACCCGATGGCCAAAAGAAGAGAAAACCCCTACCGCCTCTGTAAAAGGAAGCCCCGTGCCAAAATTCCATCGCAGACCAACCTGCGCAGAATTCCAAAATTCATGATTCAACACTACGTCGACATCTACCCTTCTGTCGAAAATCGGAGGAAATTCAATTTCATTAGCTAAGTCAGCGGACCTGTAGTCGGGAAAGGTTCGCAATGCTTTAAGCCAACCCACTGTAATCCACCCTGTGGTGCTTCCTCTAAACCGTTGAGCAAACAAATCTACACCATAAGATCGTCCTCGTCCCTTAAGAAAATCATCCGTAGTGTCATTGGGATTCTCACCAAAATTTTCGGTAATAACATCATCGAAATCGCGTAAATATCCTTCCAGAGAAAGCAACCAACTGTTTCCTACGCGCCATTCTAATCCGAGCTGACCTTGGTCTGAAAGAACCCTTGGTACATCTGGTCCAGCTAAAACCCATATGTCAATTCCAAGTGGTAAATCTTCATCTCTGACCGAATGTAAAAACTGGGTGTATCGACCCACTGAAGTCTTGACGGCTAATCTCCGTCCAACCAAAAACCTTTTAAAAGATAACCGAGGAGAAATCTCATCCATCCTTTGAGCATCTTCCCTCGACCAGGTATCAAACCTGATGCCTGGTTCAATCACCCAGGAATTAGTGGGTCGCCATTGAAGCTGTCCATAGCTAGAGGTGCCAGTACCTGGCCCTCCAACCTTCCAAAACTGTGTCCCTCCACCCATGATGGAATTTTGGTATTCCATAAAACGACCTTCCACACCAACTTTTGCCGTAATTCCCCGTGTCGGACGGCTTTCCCAATCTATACCCATGGTTTTCTGAGAGATCTTTGAGCTAAACTCAACATCTCCAAAATCAGGGAATTGCAGGTCAGTGGAGAACTTTGAATAACCCACCCTCACATCAACAGAGCCACCACCTGAAGTCGGATGTGTCCAACGACTTCCAATCAGAGAATTTCCGAAATCCCAATCTATACTCAAAGGAAAAGATTCGGTGTAATCTATCCCTAGCACGTCAGCGCCTTTGTAGCCAGTAATGGACAGCCTATCTCCTCCCTCTGTCCAGCCTTCAAAAACAAATTGGCCGTCTTCTAACCTGTATGGAATCTTATCTGTTAGTAGGTCAAAATAGGATCGTCGTCCCGAAACCCTCCATCGGGCATCCCGAAGGCCCAGCACATTCTTAGCCTTCTGTGGTAAGCTCCCTCCTACTGCAGCTCTGGACATCAGCAAGGAAATCGCTCCCTGGAACTCCAATTGCCCATTTCCTGGGTCACTTTCTACGTTCAACACGGAGGAAACCCTACCTCCATACTCTGCTGGAAACCCACCCGCACTTAGTTCAGCTCTTCGCACCATATCAGAGTTAAATACTGAAACCAATCCTCCCAAGTGAGCTGGATTAAAAATTGGTATACCATCTAACAAAATCAGATTTTGATCAGCCGATCCGCCACGAACATTGAATGATGCTGAAAAATCCGAAGTACTTATCACACCTGGAAGAACCTCCGCAACACGAATTGGGTCTGGTTCAATAAACCCAGGGATGATCCTAAGATCTGCTGCTTCTACGGCTCTAACCGTCAAGCCAGCTTCTTCCTCAAAAGCAATCTCGGCTGGTTCCCTAGTTCCTTCAACGGTGAGACCTTCTATCTCCAAAGCTTGAATTTGGAGTTCGACATCAATGATGCGAGTCTCCGCTCCTCCCAGCTGAAATTCCTGACTATAGGCAATAAAACCCAATCTTTGAACTTCTAGTCGGATAATCCCGCCAGGCAAATCTTCCAATTCAAAAAAACCGAGATCGTCCGTAGATCCTACAGCCAAAACCTCATTGCTATTGGAATCTAGCGCTCTGGCCAAAGCACCTTCCAACGTCGCTCCCTGTTCATCCCTGACACGTCCCATCAAGTGGCCCGACTGAGCAGTGGCTAGATCAGCTAAGGCCAGAACAGAAAGAAAAGCTAGGACCATGCAACGTATTTTTATTGTATATCTATTTTTTTTAATCACGACGACTTCGTCTTTTTCCAGGCTACTAATTTGCGAACCTTCCAGGCAATACTACAGCAAGTTTCGTGCCCAATAAAGCAGTAATTGATCACACCTTCAAGACATCTATAATTTGACTAAAAGTAACCTCCAACACCAGGTAAATCCCTGCTATCCATCACCCCGAATGAGGGAATGACGCCCATCTCATACCCCACTCAGTGGCACAGTCATTTGCTACAAGAATTGGCAATCCCTACATTTTCTTTAGCTGTAGTAGGATTTCAGCTGGCTTTTGTAGGTTTTTATGTCCTTTTTCTAAGGAGTTTAAATCATGAGCGATAGAATAAAGCCAATCCTCTTTACCACCCTAGCCGTTTTTGGAGTAACCTACGTAGGAGTGCAATTCGTCTTTGCACCTCAAATGGGCGATGGCTACGCTAGTAACGCACCGTTCAACCCAGTGATCACGTCACTCCTGGGGTCTACTGTTTTCGTCTTATTCTTTGATTATGCCATTGGTATGATTGGGGACGTAATGAAAACAGCCATGGTCATAGCCCTCTCTCAAATCATGATAGTAGATGTTTATTATGTGATTAATGGTGAGAGGGAGGTTGCCGCAGCAGCCGTGAGTGCTGTTATACTGCTACTCAGTTGGTTTGTCGCAGCTAAAGTCTATAGTCACTTCTCTGAGGGAGAATCAGGCGAGGATTCTTCTGTTGCCGAAGCCGAAGAACCCGAACCAACTGCTTATTCCCCGCCATCAGAAAATGCTGGAGAAACCGATAGCTCTTCTTTCCCTTACTAGGACACACCGACGGGGATGAAAAAAGTCGAACTGTATGACCTGGCTGTTTTATTCCCTGACACAAAGGATTGCTGGTTACTAAGCTGGGGATGATCCTAGGACAGGATCCATCCTCAGCTTTTCTTTGCTCAACAATTAATTGACATGTCCTTTACCACAAAACCTGACTCTTACCATCCCACAGCATATGCAGCTCGGCGAGGATCCGCTCCAGCCATGAATGTTCCCAAGCTTGTATTTTTCAAGATCGCCTGAATACTGCCCAATGAATAGGACGGAGCCAACTCAATATTGTGCCCTAATTCCTGCAGACCTTCGAAATGGCCTACTGAAATCCGGTCTTCAATTCTCACGGTGATTTCAGATCCTGCTTTATAGAAATTGGGTGCTGCAAACAAACTAAACCGAGGAGCTTCTATTGCATCCTGCACAGACATTCCCAGATCTAGAACGTTAACTAGTACTTGAAATTGTGTCTGACCTATTGTTTCACCACCCGGAGTTCCCAGGGCCAGAATAAATTCACCATCCTTAAGTACAACCACTGGTGAATTATTTAAGATAGGAACCTGACCTCCCCTGGCATAATTGACATGTTCAGAGTAGGGCGAAGTGGAGCCTATGCGGGTTCCATTGTTGAAAGTGATGCCAGTATTCCCAACCACAACTCCGGTGCCGAAAGATCCTCCGTGCGTTGGGGTACAAGCCACAATGTTACCTTCTTTGTCCATTACAGAAAAACTGGTTGTACTGCCTGCGTGACTTACTTCCCTATTTGAACCCAATTGCAAGTTCTTTCCTGCATTCCAAAATTCCTTGGAGGTTTGATCATAACCTTCTGGTTTCCCTGCCGTCGGGTAGGTCATACTACCAACCTCAGAAATCATTTGACTCCGAAGAGAGAGGTAATCCGCACTTAACATCCCCTCAGTCGGGACAAAAAACTGTGTTGGGTCCGCAACGTATTGGTAAATATCAGATTTAGCCACTTGGATTGCTTCGATCATTAGGTGAGTTAGACTAGGGTTGTCCGCACCCAATGCTTCTACATCAAACCTCTCTAGTAATTTCATCTGCATTAAGACTTCCATGCCACCACGGGATGTCGGAGGAGATGAATAAATATCATATCCCCTATAATTTATATGCAGAGGATTACCCCAAATAGGCGTATACTCCTCAAAATCTTCCTTGGTAAACAACCCTCCTTCTTCTTCGTAGAATCGGGTGAATTCTTCTGCAATATCACCCTTATAAAAGCGATCGAAGGCTGCATCCAAAGCCTCCACACGACTTCTGCCTGCCTCAGCTGCGGCTTGCTCTGCTTCTATCAGTTTTCGAAAGGTGGAAGCCAAGGCTGGCATCTTAAAAAGCTCGCCTACCTCTGGTACCTTATTTCCTGGTAAGAATGTCTGGGCGCTGGAAGGATAACTCCTGAATAAATCCTGTTGAGATTCAATGGCTTGAACAACCGATCCTTCTATAGGATGACCGTTTTCTGCATATTCTAATGCTGGCATCAACACCTCAGATAAACTCATAGTACCGTGTTCTTTGAGCATTGAGACCCAACCCCCCAACAAGCCAGGGACCACGCCAGCATAAATACCCTTGTTAAGTTCCTCAGCTATTCTTTCGTCGGCTACCAAAGCCTTAGGTGCAGCACCTGCAGCTGTCAATGAGTGGACATCTCCAGAGTTGTTATCGAAATAGGTAAGGAAGCCATTTCCCCCTGCGCCCGACATCTGAGGCCGAACAACATTTAGTGTGGCCAGCACTGCCACCGATGCATCTATTGCGTTGCCACCAGCCATTAAGATCCTCAAGCCTGCCATCGAGGCCAAAGGATGGCCAGCAGTCACCAAACCATTTACTCCAGGAACTGCTGGGCGGTGACTCTTTTTACCCTCACTCATTTGTAGCGGATACGCATTTTCTTGTGCCATTATTGGATCAAAGGTAGAAAAAACCATACTCGTATAAACGACTAAACTTATAAATAGTGACCTACAAACAAACAGATTCATGTCTCATCCTGATTCATATTTACAAATAAACTTGGAATAATGAGAAATAACATATTTCCACATCTCTCGCTCTAATATGGGACAAAAAGCTAACCAAAATAGTCGCCTTGATATACTATTGATGGATAGCAATTTACATTGAAATGTAATGTGTAAGGCTAAAAAACTTCTATGTACACCATTAAAGAAATCTACTATACACTTCAGGGAGAAGGCAGGCATACTGGACGCCCTGCAGTTTTTCTCAGATTCTCTGGGTGCAACCTTTGGACTGGACGTGAAGTGGACAGGGATAAAGCCGTCTGCCAATTTTGTGATACCGATTTTGTTGGAACAGACGGGCCAATGGGCGGCAAATTTAAAGATCCCTTATCACTATCGGAAGCCGTCGAAAGGGTTTGGATCGATGCAGTCGCAACAGACCAGAATAGATTCGTTGTATGTACGGGAGGAGAGCCACTGCTGCAACTGGACTCGGAAGCGATTGAAGCCCTTCATCAAAAAGGTTTTACGGTGGCTGTTGAGACCAACGGGACTGTCAAACTACCCAAAGGGATTGACTGGACTTGTGTTAGTCCTAAAGCACATTCAGAACTCCTTGTCACCGAAGGAGATGAACTTAAACTTGTTTTTCCACAAGTTGGATTTGAGCCCAGCCAATATGAACATTTACAATTCAATCACTTCTCTTTACAACCGATGGATGGTCCGGATTTGGCCGCTAACACAGCTAAGGCGATCACCTATGCGCTACAGAATCCCAAATGGACTCTGAGCATCCAAACCCATAAGATCTTGGGAATAGAATAGAACCTGAGCTAATGAAAGCCTTGACCTTTTACTTTATCTGATAGTATTTGTTTTTCAGGTGACCAAGAAAACTTTTAAGGAGGTTCGAGACCT
The DNA here is from genome assembly GCA_045561015.1 of Longimicrobiales bacterium. GTDB lineage: Bacteria > Gemmatimonadota > Gemmatimonadetes > Longimicrobiales > Gaopeijiaceae. Next base: position 60,594 of record JBJKYO010000033.1, read on the forward strand.
GTGAAAACTAATGTTTTTATCGCTTACTCAGCGCTTGCACTGAAATCTATCTTCTCCATCAGCATCCTCTGCTTGTTCGCGACTAATCATGTGTTAGCGCAATCGAGCCAGACAACGCTGATCAAAGCTGGTACGGTTATAGTCGGTGACGGCACAACAATGAGTTCTGTTTCGATAGTCGTAGTAGGAGATAGAATCTCTGAAATAGGACCTTCCTCCTCTGTAAAAGCTCCATCAGGTGCAAGAGTGGTGGATTTGTCAGACCACACAGTACTTCCAGGTCTTATGGATATGCACACCCACATCAACTCCTCAGACCACGACGGTGGAGATATGTCTGTTCTGCGTGAACACGGCGCACATGGAGCGATCTACGGTGTGGTAAATGCTGAGAAAACCCTTCAGGCAGGATTCACTACCATTCGCAACGCTGGAGCACTTCATTATGCCGATGTGGCACTTCGAGACCTAGTAGCCCAAGGAATTGTGCCAGGACCGCGCATGTACGTTTCAGCCGCATCGTTAGGTATCACTGGAGGTCACTCTGACGTCAACGGATGGAGCCATCTCATCGATATACCTGGCACAGGAATGGTTGTAGACGGAGCAGATAATCTACAAAAAGCTGTGCGCACCCTGGTCAAATTTGGAGCAGATCACATAAAGATTGTGGCAACCGGTGGGATTCTTTCTTCAGGAGATGCAGTCGATCACCCACAGTATAGCGACGAAGAACTCCGAGCTGTCGTGGAAGAAGCTGACAGACTAGGGCGCAAAGTCATAGCCCATGCTCATGGTGCGGAAGGCTTGAAAGCAGCTGTACGAGCGGGTGTAGCGTCCATTGAACATGGCAGCTTGGTAGATGCAGAAGGAATTGATTTAATGAAAGAAAGAGGAGCTTTCATTGTTCCAACACTTTTGATATTGGATGAAATCATCGAATTCGGAGAAGAAAGAGGAATACCAGAGTATTCCATCCAAAAAGCCATTGAAATGTCTGATTTGAGAGAAACAGCACTGCGAAAAGCTTATCAGGAAGGTGTTCGTTTTGCATTTGGGACAGATGCTTCTGGAAATCTACACGGACGGAACGCCGAGGAATTCGAAGTGATGATTGAAACTCTTGGCGCTAGACCTATGCAAGTTATTCAAAATGCCACCTCCGACGCGGCTGACCTTCTGGGAATACTCGATCAGGTTGGTACACTAGAAGTAGGAAAGTGGGCCGACATAATAGCTGTTGCAGGCAATCCATTGGAAGACATAACCCTATTAGAAACAGTAAATTTTGTCATGAAAGCTGGTGAAATTTACAAACATTTGGACAAATAAATCATGTCTATACTTAGAGTACAACATATCGGAGTTGTCGTCAGAAGCCTCAATGAAGCTTGTGCCCAATTTAAGAACTCATTAGGTCTGGAAGCTATTGATTTTCGAGATGACCAAGGACAAGGGATGCAGTTGGATGCTCGAATACTTTTAGGTAATGAATGCTGGTTACACCTGGTGGAAAACTGGAACCCAGAATCCAGAGTGAATCAGTTTCTCCAGGAAAAAGGCGAAGGACTAGAGCACATATCTCTGGAAACAGACGACATCGAAGGAGATGTTGAACATCTCAGAGAAATTGGCGTTCCCATTTTTGAAGACAAGATTTTCGACGCCAATGACGGATATGAGGCGTTTGTTTTCCCTGACCAACTTCCCGGGCTGACAATAGAGCTCATTCAATCTCATGACCGCAGTTGGTTTTATCCCCCTGAATCAGTCGGGGCCTCAGTAAGTGAAACCTTGGAAGTAACTAAACTCCAACATATCGGACTGTGTGTAAATGATCTAAACCAAGCCTGTGATCGCTTTGAAGAGCTTTTCGGTCTTAAGGCGCAGGATTTACGAGATGACCAAGGACAAGGGATGCAGTTGGATGCTCGAATACTTCTTCCAAATCAATGCTGGCTGCACCTGGTAGAAAACTGGAACCCAGAATCCAGAGTGAATCAGTTTGTCAAAGAAAGGGGTGAAGGTATGGATCATCTTGCTCTACGAACCAAAGACATTCATCACGATATTGAACACCTGAGGGAAAAAGGTATTCCTATCTTTGAAGATCGAATCCTTGACGCCAATGACGGATACGAAGCTTTCGTTTATCCTGACCAACTTCCCGGGCTGACAACTGAACTCATCCAACCTCATGCCCATAGTTGGACTTACCCAGACCCCTAGGTTTATTTCAATGAGAATACTTCCCTGGAATCCAAAAATAGGAAATGCAAGCTATTATCCGAAACCATAGACAAATTGAAAGAATTAAATTTAGATTTCGAACTATCGGAGGGTTGATCAGGACCAGCCTCATTTCTTTTTCCATAGCATTTTTGGCATGTAGCGATAGTCAAGATCCACTCAAGCCTAACGAGCCTGATGAACCAACTCCATGTCTAAACGCCTCAGGTGAATGCTCTCAATCTGTTCAGCTGGGGGAACAGTCTTTCCTTCCGATATTAAGAACCCACTCCCTGGATAAAGAAGATCGGAAGATCCACACTGCCATCATCATAATTCACGGCACGACAAGAAATCATTCTTCAAATTTTGAGACGATGATCTCAGCAGTCCAGGAAGAGGGTGCTTCATTTAACGACATAATGGTCATAGCACCTAAATTTCAAATAGCAGAGGACACTCCCACTGCCAATGAACCATTCTGGACCAATAGCGGGTGGAAAAAAGGTCACTTATCTGTCACCGATAGCAAGCCCAGGCCTAGGGTTAGCTCCTACGGCGCCATCGACAAAATCATAGAGATTTTAAGCATTAAGTCCCGATTCCCTTCGATGAAGGAAATTGTCGTTACTGGACATTCGGCTGGAGGGCAAGTCGCGCACAGATTTGCAGCAGGAAGTCAGGTAGAAGGTACCATTGAACACATCAACATACGATACATAGTGGCTAACCCTTCTACATATCTCTACCTAGGACCCGAACGTCTTATTGACGGAACTTTTAGCTCACCGATTCGCTCAGAATGTCCTGAATATGACTACTGGCACTATGGCTTAAAAAATCTAAACACATATATGCGATCGATAAGCTTAGCTCAAGTCGAACAGAATCTATTGGACAGAGACGTCACCATACTGATCGGAGATCAGGACCTGGGATCAAACCAACTAGATGTATCTTGTGGTGCCAACTTACAAGGAGGTAATCGCTTTTCCAGAGGCCAAAACCTAGTCAGTTATATGGACTCACTTTTCCCAACAAACAACCATACTGAAAAGATTGTCCCAGGTATTTCACACTCAGGGAAAGGTATGTATACCTCTCCTGAAGGACTCTCTGTGCTTTTCCCGTCCTGATTTTGCTAATCTCGGCTTACTTGAAATTTTTGAACTCTGCGTCCAGTGGAAGCTTCTCCAACATACAGATTCCCTTCTGCATCTGCGCTCATTCCGTGAGGACGTAGAAATTGTCCCACCTGTCTACCACCTCTGCCAAATTCACCTACTATAGCTAATGTCTCTCTGTTAAGGATCCATACCTTGTGATTGGTCCCGTCAGCCATATAGAGCCACTCTTGCTCCTCATCAGGAGAAAAAGCAAATACGAAAGCAGATCCCGAGGCTAGTGTCTTGGGAGCAACTATCTTTTCCATTAGATAGTCTCCATTTTGGCTAAATACCTGTATCCGATTACCTCTGCGGTCGGCCACATAGATCAAGCCATCGTTAGAGCCCAAAATCCCATGAACTGTTGAAAACTGACTAACAGTAGAACCTTCTGAATTTCGATCAGCGTAATCGTATTCATCATCGGGGACCTCACCGTAAGCACCCCAATGCCTGAGATATTCTCCGGAATCTCCATCATACACTACAACTCGGCGGTTTCTATATCCATCGGCTATGTAAGCCTCATTCGTTACAGGATCAACCCAAACACCCGCGGGACCACCTAACAACTTTTCATCATTGCTACCATTATTTCGGTCATACTCTCCGAGGGTCAATACTACCTCACCCGAACGAGTAAATTTCATTACTCTATGATGCCGATAGCTGCCAACCCAAACATAATCGTTATGGTCAACAAAGATTCCATGAGGATTTCTGGGAAATTCCTCTATATTCTGGGTTGGTTCACCCCATGCTTGAACCACCCTACCATCTTGATCGAATTCAATGACTAACGGAGCGGGAGCACAACATGTCCCGATTGGGGGATCTTGCACTGCAGAAGTTTCCTCCGCAGTTAGTGTTTCAGGAAGGTGGGTCACCCAAATATGCTGCCTAGAGTCTACGAAAACTCCTGTGATCGACCCCAGTATCCAATTGTTAGGTAGCTCTAGCGGCCAAGAAGGGTCTACAGTAAAAGATGGTACGCTTACGTTAGCCCGGCTATCATCATCAGCTTCTGTCATACATCCCGTTAGCACCACAACCAACAAAAGTGCTGAGACGATTAAGTGTCCTCGTTTCATAATTTACCTCCTGCTCACTTAAAATATTTCTATAAACAATTCACAATCTGTGGTGGCCAAAATACAAACCAAACCACTCCTTCTCCATTATATGTACCTAGGGATCAGTAGGACATTATAGTGCTGAGTACTCCTACTCCTTGCGACAAAGTATCGATCACCTACACTGTGGTAACACCAACAAGATAGTTTTGTGGGCTGTTTATGGGAATTATAAAAACAATTTACTCAAGAGTGCCTGATATGATTGTTGAACCAGGAAAGACTAGAATCGGATGGATTGGATTGGGAGTTATGGGGCACAGCATGTGCACACACCTTATCAATAGTGGATTTAGTACAACTGTATTTACCCGAACCAAAGAAAAAGCAAGCCAACTTTTGGAAAAAGGAGCGGAATGGAAGGACAGTCCCCTTGAAGTCGCCAAAAACAGTGACGTGATCTTCAGTATAGTTGCTTTCCCGACTGATGTCCGTGAAGTCTTCCTGGGCGATGAGGGACTTCTTCAGGGATGTAACACTGGTGCTGTCGTGGTAGACATGACCACGAGTGAGCCTTCCTTAGCTAGAGAAATCTATCGACGAGCCAAGGAAAAAGGCGTCGACGCTATCGATGCTCCAGTATCTGGAGGTGACATAGGTGCGAGGGAAGCACGACTGTCAATCATGGTCGGAGGTGACAAAACTGCTGTCGAAAAAATAAGGCCCTGCTTCGAGGCTATGGGAAGCACCATCATCCATCAAGGCGGAGCGGGATCTGGTCAACATACCAAGATGGTAAATCAAATATTAATTGCTTCTGGAATGATTGGGGTATGTGAAGCTCTGCTATATGCCCATAAATCTGGGCTGGACCTGGAGACAGTAATGAAATCTGTCAGTAGTGGAGCCGCGGGCAGTTGGTCATTGGACAACTACGGGCCAAGGATAATCAATAACGATTTCGATCCAGGGTTTTTTGTAGAGCATTTCATCAAGGACATGGCAATTGCCCTGGAAGAAGCCTCCCAAATGAACCTGTCCTTGCCTGGCCTAGCCCTTGCACATCAGTTATACAATGCTTTAAAAGCTCAAGGTGGCAGTAAAAATGGTACTCAAGCACTCCAACTGGCTTTATCTCGCCTGTCCGCCTTAGATTGGGAAAAAAGATAGTCTCCTGCAACCCACATCATAGGAAAGTAGATGAATCTGCCATTAGCCTGTCTCCAGTTTAGAAAGGTGCAATTATGCCTTGTACTACTTCTAATAAGTGCGACCTCTTTGAATGGACAGAAGAAGATCGCCGACCATCCGGAAGTACAAGAATCCTTGGAACTGTTAGATGTGTGGATGGACGCCCAACAAGCCTACGGAAGGATACCAGGAGCTTCTATCGCAGTAGTGTATGACCAAGAATTGATCTGGGCGAAAGGTTATGGATATGCCCACATGGAAGAACGGGTTCCAGCGACCAGTAGCACAATGTATTCCATCTGCTCCATCTCCAAGCTTTTTACAGCAGTGGGTATCATGCAACTTCGCGACCAAGAAAAACTGCGACTGTCAGACTCAGTAGAAGAGCATTTGGACTGGTTCAGCATGAAAAACGATTACTCGGATTCTGGTCCTGTCACTATTGAAGGGATTCTCTCTCATTCTTCCGGACTACCTCGAGAGGCTGACGCACCCTATTGGACTGGACCCGACTATCCCTTTCCAACTCGCGAACAAATAGTGAGTAGCATCTCGGATCAAAAAATGCTCTATCCCACTAGAGCCCACTACCAATATTCAAATCTTGGCCTCACACTCGCTGGAGAAATTTTGATGGACCTCGCGGGTCAATCGTATTCCGACTATCTACAGAACAACATACTGAGACCGCTGGAGATGGAAGACACCACCACCGACCATCTAGATGAGCTCCGTGACAATCAACTGGCCACTGGATATTCGGCGATCCAGAGAGACGGTACAATTGCCACTATACCTCCCTACCAAGTCCGTGGAATCGCACCCGCAGCTGGAATGCTGTCGACGGTCGAAGATTTAGCTAAATTTGCCAGCTGGCAATTCAGAACACTCGATGGAAATGCGGAACAAACCATCCTCGAGAAGAACACCCTGCGTGAGATGCAACGTGTTCACTTCATGGAACCAGATGCTTCTACTACATATGGACTTGGATTTTCCGTCTGGCGAAACGATGAGAAAAGATTCGTCGGACACGGGGGTTCATGCCCAGGATACAGAAGTCATTTTCTTGTTCGTCCAGAGGATAAAATTGCTACAATATTTATGACGAACGGCCAAGGTGTTAACGCGGGAAGTTTTACTCAAATCGCATTCGATATCCTTAGTCCCGCCATAAAAAATGCAACCGAAATTCCGGGTACAGATGTTGTAACTGATAGACAGACATCTAAAAATTTGAAAGGATTCACTGGCCTTTACAAGCGACCTCTGGGAGGAGAAACATCGGTCCTCCAGCGAGGCAACACATTAATTATGCTGAGCCTACCCTCTAGAAATCCACTAAACTCAATCACAGAACTAGAGCACATAGAAGGAAATACTTTTAGAAGAATTTTATCAAATGATACTGGTGAATTAGGAGAAGAAATTATTTTTGAGGAAGTCGGCAATGGAGAAATGAAACTGTGGAGGCACAACAACTTCAGTTTACGCCAACATTAGCTATCAAAAATCTGAACTAGTACACTTTCCAATCTTTCCAGCGTGCGATCCATATTCGCTAATTTATCTAAGCCAAACAATCCAAGGCGAAAGGTTTGAAAATCCTTCGGTTCATCACACATCAAAGGAACTCCCGCAGCTACCTGAACCCCCAAATTAGAGAACTTTGCTCCGTTCTGAACCTGAGAATCATCAGTGTAGCTGACCACCACACTAGGAGCTTCAAAGCCCCTTTCTGCTACACTATGAACACCTGCTTTCCTAAGCAGATCACGAACTCCTCTTCCTAGTTCTTCTTGCTTATTCTGGGCTTCGTTAAAGCCAAACCTCTCTGTCTCGTTCATTACCCTGTGGAACTGACGTAACGAATCAGTAGGCATGGTAGCGTGATACGCATGTCCGCCTTCCTCATAGGCCTCCATTATTTCTTTCCATTTTCTGAGATCAGTGGCAAAACTAGTACTCTTTGTAGAAGAGAGTTTTTCAACTGCTAGAGGACTTAACATTATAAGACCGCTGCACGGCGACCCACTCCAACCCTTCTGCGGTGCTGAAATCAACACATCTACTCCAGTAGATTCCATATCGACCCACAGCGCTCCCGAAGCCACACAGTCCAGAACAAAAATTCCCGAAACATCATGTACAGCATCCCCGACAGCTCTGAGGTAATCGTCAGGTAATATTATTCCCGCTGATGTCTCTACATGGGGAGCAAAAACCACTTCTGGCCGATTCCGCTTGATGGACTCAACCACTTTGTCGATCGGTGGAGGGCTAAAAGGTGCATGCTTGGCCTCTGAAACTCGACTTGCTCGCAAAACGGTACTATCAGACGGAATAGAACCCATCTCAAAAATTTGTGTCCAGCGATAACTAAACCATCCATTGCGAATTACCAGACAATTTTTATCAGTTGCAAATTGCCTAGCCACTGCTTCCATCCCATATGTTCCACCGCCAGGAACAAGAACTACTGACTGACTTTTATAAACCTTTTTAAGAGTTGCGGAAATATCTCTCATGACTTCCTGAAAAGATTGAGACATATGGTTCAAAGAGCGATCAGAAAACACAACCGAGTACTCTAACAGTCCTCCTGGATCAATATCAGATCTTTCGTTTTGCATTTTATTTCCATTTAGTTTTTTGGATCGTTACACATCCTTATGGAGTAACCCTATAGAGAAGGACTCCATAAATCTAGTAGTGGTGCTTTGATAGAAAGAGTAGCAACCACTATACTCCTCTCGGACATAAATCTAGGTAGTCGCGACCTAAATTAATCCTAAAAATATTTTCTCATCGCAGAGGACCATTAGAGCTCAACTGACATGAACAAACTCAATCAGACCAGGCATATGAATTTGTGGTTCATGGGATTTTATCTCCTATTAGTGGCTTGCAGCTCCTCAGATACCGCCCATGATATTGTTTCCAAGACCCAAGATCCTGTATTTCCCAATTTTTCGAGACATCAACCTGAAGTATTCTCTGATGATGGTGCGCAGACCAACGCTTGGGGGGATTATGACTCAGATGGAGACCTGGACTTATATGTTGGATTCCGTGGCAGAGCCAATAGGTTATACCAAAACACTGACGGCGTTTTCACTGATATAGCAAGTCAGGTTGGCTTAGCTGACGAAGAAGAAACAAGAGCTGTTGCTTGGGGGGATTATGACTCAGATGGAGACCTGGACTTGTATGTTGGATTCACCGCAGACCCAACGACTCATAACAAGTTATACGAAAACCAGAACAACGGAGAGTACTTCACAGATATAGCATACGGCCAGGGAATGAACCGGTCTGGAACCACACGCCAACCTTCCTTTATCGACTACGACGGTGACGGAGATCTAGACCTGTTTGTGGCTTTCAGAGACCAGTCCAATCGACTGTACCGTAATGATTTACAAGCATTCATAGATGTTACTGACATTTCGGGAATCGGTGATCCTAGACGTACAGTAGGAGCAGCATGGTTCGATGCAGACAACGACGGAGATCTAGACCTGTTCACGGCAAATCAGAATGGAGATGAAGACGGATTTTACCTTAATCTAGGCAACGGATCATTCGAAGATGTGGGTGCAGACCTAGGTATAAATCAACCTGGCCGAACTGCAACGCAAGGAAGCGTCGGGGTTGCTGTCGGTGACTACGACAACGATGGAGACCTGGACTTGTATGTTGCATCTTATGGTCCAGATTTAATCTGGGAAAACCAAAATGACACCTTAGGCTTTGTCAAAAGATCTTCTGGTGAAGGTTTTGACGGAGATCACCATTCCGTTGCCGCCACCTTCGCAGATTACGACAATGACGGCTGGCTAGACCTGTATGTCGGTACCTTTATCAGCACGATCGCCGAAGAACCCGATTACCTATTCAAAAACGTATATGGAGATTTTCATATAGTGACACCGAGTCTACTATTGGAAAAAGGAACGAGTCATGGAATTGCTTGGGCAGACTATGACGGTGACGGTGACGTTGACCTTGCAGTTGCTAACAACCACCTAGAAGGAACTCACACATTATATAGGAACGAGCTTAGCCCTGAAAGAACTGGAAACTCTCTTCAATTGGCCATATTAGACAATCAAGGACATTGGACACGAGCAGGCGCTACAGTCACTCTATCTGCTTCAACCTGGAACGATTCTATGGAGGGACAGCCGGGTTATGTCAGTTCACGAGTAGTTGATACTGGAGGGGGCTACAGTTCTCAGGGCGCAACCCCTGTACATTTCGGCATTCCAAGTGGTATTGAACTCGTCGACTTGACCGTGCGATGGTATGAAGATGGGATGCAAATTCGGACAGTTTCTAATCTAGACCACAGCCTCTATGCTGATCGAATCTTTGAAATACGCCTGCATCCAACTCCATAGATATCGGAACACATCGCTTTCCTAAAAAATTCATCTATTAAGTGTTAGATCAAACCGTTGGAGTTCATTTACCTCCATGTTAACTTCTCTAAAATCATTGGTTCTAGTTAATTGTGATGCCTTGCCTCGGTTCTAGAACCCCTAGATTCCTACTGTACCTTATTTGAAGAGCAAACATCTATGGGAACAGCCGAGCAAGTAAAACAACCAGAGATTACTGATCATGGCAGATCCCTAGTTCTCCTTGCTGTTCTTCTAGCATTATTCCTGGCAGCTCTAGACCAGACAATCATTTCCACAGCATTGCCTAGGATCGTGGCAGATCTGCAAGGAATCAAGCGCTACGCTTGGGTAGCAACAGCATACCTAATAACCTCCACAGCTTCTGCACCAATATACGGTAAACTTGCAGACACATACTCTCGTAAGAAAATCGGAATTGTGTCAGTACTTCTTTTTCTACTTGGATCCATACTTTGTGGATTGGCTGGTGAATTTGGCAATTTGCCAATCATCGGAGATGGAATGAATCAGCTAGTCTTCTTCAGGGGCATACAAGGAATTGGTGGTGGTGGCATCTTCGCGATGACTTTCATTATCATCGCCAGTTTATACCCACCCTCTGAAAGAGGACGCTATCAGGGATTCGTTGGCGCAGTTTGGGGAATCGCATCCGTTCTCGGACCACTCATGGGAGGGTTGCTCACCGACCATGCTGGCAATTTAATCCCTGGGATCGAAGGATGGCGTTGGGTCTTTTATGTCAACGTTCCTTTTGGAGCCATAGCTTTGTGGTTCATAAGGAAACACATGCCTTCACTGGAGCCTCCAGGAAAGCCAATCCGACCTGATTTTGTCACCGCTCTATTGCTAGTGAGCGCTTTAATACCGCTCATGCTAGCCCTACAAATTGACAAGCAAATCTATCCTTGGATACCCGGGATTATTCCACAAGAATCCACTTCACCTTTCTGGCACTCATGGTTAACCCTAGGCTTGCTGGCTATAACATTATTTCTCCTTGCAATATTTATTAAACGCTCCCGACAGTCTAATAGTCCGGTTCTAGATTTTCGTCTCTTTGAGAACCGTGTCTTTAGGGCAGCCAACTTGGCTGCTTTCTTTTACGGAGCCAGTTTCATGTCCGTGGTCATCTTCCTTCCCCTATTTCTCGTAAACGTACTGGAAGTATCTGCGACAAGGGCTGGCGCTGTTCTGATTCCCTTTTCTATAGGAATAAGCTTAGCTGCCACCGTGAGTGGTCAACTAGTTTCGAAATATGGTTATTACAGGAATCAGATTTTCTGTGGGGGGCTCCTATTCTCCTGCTCTATCCTGTTATTGGCACAAATGGACATTGACACGTCATACTTAACAGTGATGCTTTACACTGTCCTCTGTGGAATAGGAGTCGGTCCATCCCTTCCACTGCTCACGCTTGCCATACAAAATGCAATAGATGTTCGCTTGATCGGACAGGCGACCAGCGCTTCACAGTTTTTTCGCCAAATTGGTTCCACTATAGGAGCTGCTGTAATGGGCACAGTCCTTGGAACCACATTAGGAATTGCATTTTCTACCTTGGACCTACCCGCATCTTTGGAAAACCAGTCGGTTCGTAATATCGCCTCTACAGGTAGTTCGGGACTGGCAAAGCAAGTTCAAGAAATATACTCGAGCTTAGGGGACCGACTGGAACTAAGTCGTCCGGACCAAGAAAATTATACAACCCTAAGTTCTGATCCAGACATGCCAGAGAGCTTCGCTGCTCAAATTGAAGAATTCAGCAATTCTGGCCGGGGAGACATCTCGTCTATTGCCGAATCTCTAAGATCCTACGGGGACAACGCATCTGCTCAACTTAGCAGTAAGGTGAGAGAGGGTTTCACTTCAGCCACCAGAAGAATATACACACTGACCTTCATTATTATGATCTTGGCCAATATCGCCACCCTAAGGATTCCCGAGATACCCCTGCGAAAAACACATGACAATGTCAGTAATGAGAGAACTTCGCCAGAGTAGATCTTTCCTCTTTCAGATAATGATTGAGAATATCTATCGGAGGATCAAAGAAGCCTAAGGGTTAAGACTGTTTTTGTTGATTTGTACTGGTAAAGTCCCTCTGCGAGTTTTCTTTTTGAAGAAAGGCTTAAGTACATAACGATGTGCCAATACCGCCCAAGTACAAAGGATTCCCAGCCCCAAATGTGACCAAGAAAGAATTTCCAGTGATAGTTCATCGATAACTACCTGAATCAAATAACCGGTCAAGACTAATGGGAAAAAAGTGTAAGTAGCTAAGACACCACTTCTTCTCCCTGTCGGTAGATTTGATTTCAGACTTCTCCATATGTGATTGGTAGCAATCAAACCTACCGCAAACAGCATGGCTGGTGCCGACAATACATGCAACTTCAAGACCCACGGTTCTAGAGGATGATTTATTACTGCCCAAGGGTCATCAGTCTCCATAAAACGTTTCATATATATGTAGACAACACCGCTTGAAGCAGTCAGGATGGTGGTTGTATATAGAAACCAGCGATGAAATTGAGTCAAAATAAATGGCTTTAGAAAGGATCAATAACTAGGTGTAGAGCCATGACTCTCCGTACCGCTGCAGTCACCGCCCTAGCCGTCAATGTCGCTCCTGTTATGGTGGCGATATCCCCCTTTTGAGACAAGTCTCTATCCAGAGCGCGATTTATGAACTGATCCATCCACCTTCCTGGAGCACGGTAATTTGGAGGTTCTTGGAAGCGCATTGTCTCGACACGAATCACACGATCCTGACTGTCAATTGCGACCATAACTACTTCTTGTAAAGTTCTCACCCTGTGGGCGTCAAAATAGGCTACACCAATTTGCTCCCCATCTCTGGATACCATATACGGTCTGACCACATTATTATCTACGGGGATATTTTCTCCAGCTAGAATTCTCGCCTCTTCCTTCTGAGAATCATTGAGGAATACTGTCTTTCTTTCAAATTCTGATCCAGGGAATGCCAGTTCAATACCTTCATCAATACTCAAGGTTTGACCATATAAAGACTGGGTAGCGGTGAGTAAAATCACCGCTACCCAGAAAAAGCCTCTTCTAGAGTCTAGTAGAGCCATCCCACAACAAAGTTCATTTGGTTAATCCCTGAATTACTGCCAGTTTCGTGTATCTGGTAGTCACCCTTGAAGACTACTTGCGTTGCTGGCTTCCAAGCAAATCCAATCGAGGTGGCTGTCAGGTCTTTACTGGCACTGGCACTATAACCAGCTGCAACTCCCTGGTGCGTATTGACCCTCTCATAGCGCACGTAAGGAATAAATGCTGCTTCGGTATCGGTCTTAGTTCTCAGTAAGTCATATCCTGCTTGAACAAACCAACCACCCATGGCTTCACCGATTCCTGCGGATCCCGTGAGGCCATTGGCCTGATTCAATTCATCTACTTCGTCCACAGAAGCGTGTGCCCAAAGAGCTCTGAGATCAAAACCATTCACTTTGTAATCCATGTGGACATCAAAAATTGTTACCCGTCCCCCTACTTCAGAACCATTCAATTCCATCCCTTGCCCTGTATTGCCAGTGTACATGGACGCTCCTAATAGTAGCCCTGGAGTACCAATATAATCCCAGCGAGCGGCAATACCAAAGTTTTCAGCCAGTGCTTTTGCACCTTTCTGGCGACCGCCACGAAGACCACTAGAACTAAATTTAGCCCCATTGAGTGAGTTCATTGTGTATACCCGCCACGAAGTTGTTTCTGTTTCCCCGAACAATCCGATACCGTTTTCTCTCCAGGTAGTCGGTATGATTTTATTTTCGGTCAAAGGCCTTTCAGTCCCCAAAAAGATCGGAGGCTCGTGGAGCTCGTTTGTTAGGCCCAGAGGTGCCAAAAGCATACCAGCACGCATACCTACATTTTCAGTGAACATGTAATCCACATAAGCGAATTCCAAATAAATTTCTTTAGCATGCTCAACTTCGATTTCCGAATTAAATAGCAGACGATCATTGAACTTGTACCCAGTATAAAGTATCGCTCTCAGGGCATCGAACTGATCCTTTTTCCCCGAAGACGTACCGTCCTGTTTACTTCCGGCATAGTTCTCGTAAAGAAACTCTCCATATCCCCCGATGGATAATCCGCTCTCGACTTTATAAACCCTTGAGGCAGCGGGACCGAATCCTCTTTCTCCAGAATCCATATCTACCACTACGTCACCTAGGTCCATCCTCTCTAGCTCCGCAGCTAGAGCCTCGATATTTCTCTCTATTTCGGCAATCCGTTCTGCATTAGTTTGCTGTGCGGCAACCTCTTGTGACTGACTAACGGATACCAGTAAAAAACTTAAAAATGGAAGGATTACTGACATCCTAATTACTTTGGTCATGCTGAATACCCTCTCTGTTTAATTGTGATTCTATGAAAGAATCTTGAAATAATGTAGTCGATTCAATCGACAGTTTTCCGTGACTATCACGGACAAATAAGGCGGCTATATCCTTCCTGTCTTCTGCCCACCTTAAACCCTCATCAGGACCCATGACGAACAACGCCGTTGCGAGAGCGTCTGCTTCGAATGGATCCTGAGAAATTACTGATACACTTCCCCATGCTTCTGCGGGCATACCCGTGTGTGGATCGATAATGTGCCCAAATTTTTCTGTCTCAATTTCGATGAATCGTTCGCCCATACCCGAAGTAGCAATTGATTCATTGATAAGCTTCACCTGTAGTATCCCCTCTGATCGATTGCTGGGATGCGCAATCTGGACGACACTACCTGGTCCATCGTAGGGCAGCCTATGGTAAATCCAGACCTGGCCACCGAAGTTAATCTCTGCATGACTAACGGAACGACCTAGCACATCTGCGATGCCGTAAAGGGCTACCCCTTTGCCGAATGCACCAGCTTCTATCCATGAAATATCGAAATTCCTAGTCACGGTCTGGCCCTCAATATTCAGCTTAAAGGCATCTTTCTGTGAATGTCGGATCGCACTTTCGATTTCTTCACCAACTGGAATTCGTCCTCTACCCCTCAAATCCCATGCCTCAATTAATGGACCTATGAAAGGACTGAACGATCCTCTGGTTTCTCGTGATAATTCCTCTGCCTTATTCAGTATTAGAAAAAGTTCATCAGAAATGGGCAGCTCCACACCGACTGAAGCTCTGTTGATACTGCTCAACTCAGAATCGGCCCTCCATGTACTAATCAAGGACTCAACTCTTTCCATTTCCAGAATGGCTCTTTCCGATGCTTGAATGGCAAGTTCTCTAGAGTCAGCCTCAATCACTACTCCAACACTAGTGCCCATTATCCAAGCCTCCCTCTCAATTCGAGTGGAAGGCTCTTCCAATTGTCCTATTGGTAGGCTAAGTAAATTCAGCAGCTGTAGTGTTAAGTAAAACATGTAATTTGCAACTAATTATAAATTGGTTATAGATGTGATTGAGAATCAATCTCATATAAGTTAGTGCAAAAACACTCCTCATCAAGTGCCTAATGAAAGAAAAGGAGGGGGACCACTTTAACACCAATACCTCAGGGGTCAGACTAGCGAATCAGAAACATCCAGAGTATACACTTGGCGAACCATTCCTTCGTGGACCGAATCGATACATATAACCTTTCCATTTCGATCCCAACGAGGATGTAAATCGCACCTAGCGTCTTTGGTGAGCGCTGGATCTGCGTAGAAAGATCCCAGCGAACTGATTGCCCCAGTTTCCATGTGAAAAAGCAAGAGACTCCTTTTGTTGCTATCTGGGTCTGGGTAGGTATCTGTAAGCAACCATTTATTGTTTGGACTACAAGTAAAGTGTCCATTTTCCCGTAAAACATGTCCACCTATTTCTTCAACATCAGAAGACCTATCTGTGTAGCGATGGTATCGACTACTGTTTTTTCGAGTTGACCAAGCCAATATGTGTATATCATCAAGCCAAACCGGATGGGAGATCTGATTCACATTCTTTTCATACTCATAGGTCCAAATCCCCTCGACTTGTTCTTCTAGCAGTGGATGTTCACTGGTCTGCAGAACTTTCACATCGCTCCCATCAGGGCTAATGGTCAGTAGGCGATGGAACCATTGATTTTCATCAGCCACACACTCAGACCAACGGTGCAAGAACAAAATGCGAGAACCACTCGGATTGATCGCAGCGTGCGAGAACCAATGGGTTGCTCTCGACATAGAATCCTCAGGAGAAAAATCGGACGCATCCCTATAACTGAGGATGAGCATCTCTTTGCCCGTTTCCAAATCGACATGGAACAGCCCATCGTCATCGGGACAGCACTCTAAATCATAGTCCACGGGATGAGTGAAGTAGCCGATCGCTGAATGCGTGACTGCCAGCCGACTGTAGTTATATGAAACCATAAAGTCGCCCCTTGGGGAGGCTGCTGCCAATGGCTTTCCATAAAGCCTCTCTTGATTCTTATCTATATCTAAAAGCACAGTTCCATAACCCTCAGGTATGGACCGATTGAATAGAATTTTCTTTTCAGAGCGATTCTCAAGCCACTGAAGCATCGATCCCTGTTGCCAATTCCAACTGTCTGTAGTTGCCAGAGGAACAAAGCTCTTATCCCTCTGCGGATCGCTGTAGCCTATAGTAGCGAGGCTATCTCCAGGCGGAATACCAGTGCCAGCCACGCTATGGTATAACAAGTACCGATTTGATTCGTCCCAAGGACACTTATCGTAGTAACCGAAAAAACTGTGGGAAGAACCATCTGAAACCATTCTGATGTTAGCTACATCAAATTTTTTCTCACTCATCTCACTCCAGTCAATTCTTCACTCAAGGCTTTAAGTAAATTTCTGGCTATCCTGTCATGTGCTTGATCATGGGCTCTACCAACTTCTATACCCCTAAAGTATTGGCCAGGCTTAATGTCCTCTGACCGGACAAGATTCATCACTGCATGAGCTCCTTCATCCACAGTGGTCCGGGGTTGTACTCCAGCCCTACGGACCATTTCTGTGTCCATGTAGGTGGCGGGATGCAGCGAAACAGGGATAACATCCGACCCTTCCAGTTCTTCCGCTAAATCAAACGTGAACAGTATCTGCGCAAGCTTGCTCTGGGCATATGCCCGCCCACCAGAAAAGTTTTGTTCTATCATTACATCATCGAAATCAATCGGGGTCTGAGCAGCTGAAGAAACATTTACAATACGTGATGGTTGGCTACCCATTATCAACGGCATGAGCATTTTAGTCAGAAGAAATCCTGCCAAGTAATTCACCTGAAACCGCAACTCGTGCCCGTCCTGAGAAACCATTCTCTGGTTTGGAGCGGAACCGAAACCTGCGTTATTGATTAACACATCCAGCCGACTATAGTCTGCCAGGATTTTATCTCCAAACTCTCTTACCTGTTGTAGAGAAGAGAAATCAGCTCTATAAAAACGGGCGCTTCCAGAACCTTCGGCAACGATTTCCTCCACCAATTCATTGCCTCGTTGAGGATTGCGTCCATGAACAATTACATGTGCGCCCTGAGATCCCAGCCTCCGAGCCACTTCCCTACCCAGGCCTCCTGTAGATCCAGTGACCAAGATTACTTCTTGACCAGGTGCGGGTGTTATCTCACTCTGGCCCATTAATTCCTGACTAGTGAAATAGGCTAAAAACAAAAAGCCAGCCACACCAAACCCAGACTTAACTAAGCCAGAAAAATACATTGTCCGCCTCCTTTTATCGTTGCAAGAGATCATAAGAATCATTAGAGCATCCAGCAAAAAAAGCAAAAAAAAGATGCAACTGTTTCCTCTTTTATTTGCAGAAAAGCTTTAAACAGATGACGGGAACCCGTCCTGGCCCTAATATGATTTGGATATAATGACACCATTGGACCGAAACATTAGCATCCCTAACCCAAATGTGCCCTGAAGAGGAACCTATGATTAAAAGGAAAATAAAGCCCTCAATGACTAGCTACAGAGGTGCTTTCTTATTGCTCCTCACAACAAGCTTGAGTGGCTGCGAGTCCACCATCTCTGACTTTGAGGAACTAGCGGAAAATCACCTGCCTCAGATAGAAGGAGAAATCAACATTCCTGGTCTTCTTGCTGAAGTTGAAGTAATTAGGGATTCCTGGGGAGTACCGCACATTTACGCCGACAATATGGACGACCTATTCTTCGCTCAGGGGTTTGTACAAGCCCAGGACAGATTATGGCAAATGGATATGTACCGCAGGGCTGGTGAAGGTCGACTCGCAGAAATAATGGGTGAACAATGGGTGGAACATGATCGCAGTGCCAGATTGCTAAAATACAGGGGTCCATGGACAGAAGAAGAATTCAGTAGCTACCATCCAGAGGGATACCGTATCCTGACAGCCTTCTCCTCCGGGGTGAATGCCTATATAGATCATGCCACCTCTTCGGGAGAATTGCCTGTCGAATTTACTTTGACTGGGATTCAGCCAGAACCATGGACACCTGAAACACCACTCTTAAGAATTGCGACAGCGATGCCCACTCGAGATGGTATGAGGGAAATCTCCCTCGCTCAAAGTGTATTGGACCTGGGTCCCGCTGAAGCAAACCGACAAGCTCGACCGACTCCTTATAGAGACCTAGTCGTCCCTAAGGGACTAAATCTTCCAGTCATTAACCAAGACATTGCAAATGGACTAAGAGGATTCCGCGGCACAATAGTCAGGCCGAATGTGGTCGAACCTTACAACTCATGGGATAATAGACAAGCATCAGTAAATCTGGGGCCCTTCGAGAATTCTCCCGGAAGTAACAACTGGGTGATTAGCGGCGATTTAACAGCTACTGGAAAAGTGATTCTGGCAAATGACCCACACCGTGGCGTAACGAATCCTTCTCTGCGTTACATGGTTCATCTGGATGCTCCAGGATGGACAGCCATCGGTTCTACAGAACCTGTACTTCCCGGTGTTGCTATCGGACACAACGGAAGAATTGGATGGGGATTAACTATCGTGGGAACAGACCAGTCAGACGTATACCAAGAAACAGTAAACCCAGAAAATCCAAATGAAGTTTTATGGAACGGTGAATGGGAACCGGTACGTGTAGAAGTGGACACCATTCACATAAGGGATGAAGAACCCCAATTGGTTGACCTAAGGTTCACACGTCACGGACCTATCTTCTTTGAAGACCAAGAAAATGATTTGGCTTATTCGCTGCGTTCTACCATGCACGAACCTGGTACGACTGGATACTTGCCAGCTCTCCGACTAAATGTGGCTAATGATTGCTCCGAATTTCTTGAAGCCATGAATTATTGGATGGCGCCTACTGAAAATATGATTTGTGGTGACATCCTTGGTAATATAGCCTGGCAAGCTGCCGCTTTGTCCCCAAAAAGAGAAGGTTGGCACGGCAGGCTTCCAGTCCCTGGAACGGGCGAATATGAGTGGGATGGTTTCCGGAATGATCTACCCACAGAGTTCAATCCCTCACGGGGCTGGGTAGGAACCGCCAACCATGACATCCATCCGCCTAACTATGACCCCCCTCTTTTCTTCAAGACGGCTCCTGCACTCACTCCTCGAATCTTGAGAGTGCAGGAAGTCTTGAATAACGGGAGTCAATTCACAATCCAAGATTCCAAAGACCTTCAACACGACGCCTACTCTTCCTCTTCCTTTGCATCTCTTGAGTTACTGAGAGGCTGGGTTGCAAGTGACCCAGAAGTAGAAGCCTTACGCCAAGAAGTAGAGTCTTGGGACGGAATATATGGACGGGATAGTCGGCCAGCTGCAATTTTCAGCCATCTACAAGGACTTCTCCAGGACGAACCAATAACAGAGGATGTATTTATCCAAGCCTTGAATAGTATCCGGCAGGAACAGGGCGAGGACATGGATCAGTGGAGATGGGGTAGAATCCAACGAAGTGAATTCCCCCACGATCTGGTATCTGCATATGATATCGAACCCGTCGAAAGGCGAGGAGGAGCGGGAACTGTAGCTGCTACCGGCGCAACTTTTAGAGAAATAATAGACTTCTCTGATCTGGACGGCTCACAGGCTACGATCAGCCCAGGACAGTCTGGTCGACCTGGAAGTCCGTTTTACGACAATTTAGCAGAAAGCTGGGGCAACCAAGAGTACTTCCCTCTTTCTTTCAGTAGAGAAGCGGTAGAAAGAAATGGCCAGTATACCTTGACCCTAAAACCAATGTAGTGTAATAAAAAAGATTGGAAATCAGGACTAATACTAGGTTCCACTGCGCATAGTATTCGAGAGCTTGCCAAGGTTGCCAATCTCCACTGCATAACTATCCCCGTCGGTCATCCATGCCTTATCTTCCCTGCCCATGATGACTCCAGGAGGAGTTCCAGTGATAACGACATCACCTGGATCGAGAGTTATGTATTGACTGATATAGCTAATGATCTCTGCGATTGTAAAAATCATGTCTGAGGTATTGCTGTCCTGACGAATCTCTCCATTCAGCCAACCCCGAATAGAAAGATCTTGAGGATCTGGAACTTCATCACTAGTCACTAGATAAGGCCCTATAGGTAAGAACCCATCCAGCGCCTTTCCAAGCAACCATTGACCCGATCGAAATTGAAGTTCGCGCTCACTGATGTCATTTGAAGTACAATAGCCAAAGACTTTATCTAAAGCATTGTCTACGGAAACTCTCCGTGTTTGCTCTCCCATGACGAAAGCCAGTTCGGCCTCATAATCAACCCTAACCAGGCCAGTGATATCTATATCCTGACCCGGTGCAGCTATAGAATTATTAAACTTATTGAACAGTACAGGCTCGTTGGGAATATCCATTCCTGCTTCAGCGGCGTGTTCTCGATAATTCAAGCCCACACAAATAACCTTGTGGGGATTGATCACTGCTGGACCTACTTTCAAACTATTCTCGTCTAAACAACATTCTGGAATCTCTAATGCTTCCTCGATCAGACTGTCCAGTTGGGGAAAACTTCCCATACTCCTATTTACTACCGTATCATAGGTACAGGGAAGTTCCATCCCTAGCATACTGGAAGCTTTCTCAACATCAAGAACACTTTCTTGTGTCTTCAGTCCGAGCTTGAACTCACCATCTTTGTGGAAGTTTAGAAATCTCATGCTTCAAACCACCTTTATTAACAATTATTTGAACTCTAACAAATCCGAGGTCTAAAGAAACTGCACATGATCAACGTCTTAGAAGAAAGTATAATTTCCATTTTTCATATCAACAATAACGCCCCGTATTTTCACATATAAACTATCATAGATGCTACTTGTAGCGCATTATCTTCTAGTCCCTTATGGTTGCAGTTACACCTTATGGATTTCTCAAACAGGCCAACTAAAAACTGATGGACACGGAAAAGCTTAAAGATCGATTAATTGCCAATATTCACTCCTCCAGCATTCCAGCTAGTTCTAACGATATTGAAAAGGTTATTGATCAAGGCTGTTTAGATAAAGTTGTTTCCCTGAATGAAATGGCGAAAATAGTAGAAACATCTGCCAATCCAGATTACTTGGTAGATTGGGATCCAGGGCAAACGATTAATCACTCAACCTCTTGTAAAACACTAACCACTGATAGGGCAGAGGATACCCCAGAACGAAGTCCGCTGAGTATTGGCATCCTCAGTCACAAAATAAAAAACCGAAGCCTATCACCCGTTGAACTGACCCAACAGTCCCTGGATTCTATTCAGAGCCAAGATGCAGAGCTCAATGCTTTCCAGAACGTCCTAGTTGAGCAAGCCATTGATGCCGCGAAGCAAGCGGAAGCTGAAATATCCAATGGACAATATCGCGGAGCCCTACACGGAATTCCCGTTGCAATCAAAGATCTACTAGCCATGACTGGAACCACGAGAACGGCTGGCTCAAAAATACTAGACAAACAAGCGACCGACTTCAGTGCCACAGCAGTAAACCGCCTTCTAGAGGCAGGTGCCATCATCGTCGGAAAAACGCGCCTGTCTGAATTCGCTTACTGGCCAGGATCAAGTAATCCGCACTATGGTCCTACTAGAAATCCCCACAACCCAGACTACGATGCTGGCGGATCCAGCAGTGGGTCAGCAGCTGCAGTAGGCGCTGGTATCGTGAGCGCTGCCTTGGGATCAGATACTGGTGGTTCCATCAGGATACCAGCAACTTTGTGTGGACTCGTCGGACTGAAGCCAACCTTCGGAAGGGTCAGTCTCGCCGGATGTACACCTCTTGCTTGGTCCCTAGATCACCTTGGACCCCTAACTCACAACGTAGAAGACTCTGGATTACTGTTAAGTGTCCTCTCTGGCCATGATCCTCTGGACTCTAGAACCCGTAAAAATAGTGATTTTGAGACAACTATAGACCTGAACGCAGGAATTGAAGGGCTTCGTATAGGCATATTGAGAGAAGATGGCTTTTCAACACCCGTTGAAGATCCCGACATGCTCAATTCTTGGAAAAACTCTCTCCAAGTCCTGGAAGATGCAGGTGCTCAATTGGCAGAAATCGATTTAACCGAAATCGCTACACTGTGGTTAACTAGCAATGTCATACTAGCAGTGGAAGCTGCTACTTTCCATACACCCTACTTGATCAAACATTACTCGGATTATGGGGGTTTCTGTAAAGATCGACTCCTTTCTGCCTTTGCTTTCAGTGGAGGAGATTTCGTCAAAGCCCAAAAGATACGTCAAACTATCCGAAGTAAGTGGCATCACCTACTGAAGGACTTTGATCTCTTAATCACTCATTCTCAACCAGAAAAAACTCCTCTTCTAGATGAACCTTCATCCACGCGTTTCATGAACTCATTCAATATCTTGGGATGGCCAGCTATGAGTGTCCCGGTGGGTAGAGATAGTGACGGTCTCCCACTTGGAATCCAGTTGGTTGCTAAGCCATGGCAGGAAGAATTACTATTGCGAGCAGCCCAAACGATTGAGTCATCTCAGTAGATCCCACTAATGCTTATAATGGTTAGCAACAAATTGATGCAATAATTAACAGGAGATAATAGATGCGACTTTTCCTCAAGGTATTTACTGCAACACTTAGTATCCTAGCGGTTGTTGTCACGGTTCAAAATCCACTAACTGGGCAGGAAGTATCTCGTGATCAGCTACTTGATTACATGCAGCAGTTAAGAACTGACCACGATCTTCCGGGAATTTCAGTTGCAGTGGCTGTAGACGGCGAAATCGTATTTTCCGAAGGGGTCGGTTACGCTGAGTTAGATAATCATACTCCCGCGACCGGACGCACTGTCCATAACATTGGCTCCGTCTCCAAAGTTTTTGCAGTTATCGGACTTATGCAGTTAGTAGAACAAGGAAAAGTCGATCTGGACGCTACCCTACAACGATATATGCCCTACTACACTGAGCAACCATTCCCCATAACCGTAAGGCATATTCTCACTCACACGTCTGGCATTCGCCACTACCGGAACGGTGAATTTGGACCATACGGGCTATTGCGATTTCGACATTATGACGACTTTGAAGAAGCCACCCGTTTATGGCGTGATGACCCTCTGGTCTATGACCCAGGCACTGCATGGATGTACTCATCCCACGCTCACAACCTTCAGCATGGCATTGTCGAATCCGTAACCGATGAAGATTACGAAGAGTACCTCAAATACAACGTTTTCGAACCCGCAGGAATGCTAGCTACCCAATTCGACGTACCATCCAGAGTAGTAAATCACCGAGGAAAGGGTTATGTCCGCAACGCAACTGGACATTTTATTAATGCACCTAATGAGGACCCTAGCTACAAATACGCCGGAGGAGGCATCCTGTCGAATGTTGAAGATATGGTCAGGCTAGCCCTCGCGATTAACGAGGGGAGATTGTTAACTGCAGAAACTGTAGCAGAAATGCACAGGCCACAAATCGATCCGTCAATTAGAGAATACGGCTCGGAAACACCTCTAGGTCACGAACAAGCCTTGGCTTGGTTTATAAGGACGGACCAGGCTGGACGTCGTTACCCTAACCATACTGGAACAGTGAAAGGAACTCGTTCATTCCTCGCCAATTTTTCTGATCAAGGTGTAATAGTCGCACTTCAGGTAAATAGCCTACCCTTCGATTCGGCCAGGTACGGTGAAGCAATCGCCCAAATGTTTCTAAAAGACAAATAAACTGGTGGTGAGGACCTAGTCTATCCGTTCTGGCTCCATGACTTTTTCCACAACATCATTTCCTACTTTGCTTACATAGTAAACCTTGGCTTCTTCTCGAGTAGAAACCACTCGTTTTACTTCATTGTCTTCGAAGTAGATTCCTGCATCATTGTCACAAGCATATCCAGGCATCAATTCACCCGACTTGATCAACTTATGGTATAGGGGTCTTCGAGCTGCTTCAGCATCATAATGCGG
>JBJKYO010000034.1:0-9281 GCA_045561015.1 Longimicrobiales bacterium
ATGGTGCAAACCTACTGCATGGTGTGTCACAATGACGCTATGATGACGGGCAATATGTCCCTAAATGGCTTCGCAGTTGAAAACGCATCTGCGAGAGCAGAAACAGCGGAAAAGATGGTTCAGAAGCTCAGAGCTGGAATGATGCCTCCGCGGGGAATGCCACGACCACAGGGTGACACACTTCAAGCTTTAGTCCTAGCGCTGGAAGAAAACTTGGATGAAGCCGCCGCAGAAAACCCGAATCCAGGGAGTAGAACCTTCCAAAGGTTAAATCGTGTCGAGTACACTAATGCTATCAGAGATCTGTTGGGAATAGACATAGATGTAGCCGTTTTTCTTCCCCTAGATACAAAGAGTGCCAATTTTGATAATATCGCTGACGTCCAGAGACCTTCTTCGACAGTAATGGAAGGCTACCTGCGAGCAGCTGGCCATATCAGCAGGGTAGCACTGGGAGACCCAGAAGCAGAGGCGAACTCGACTCGCTACTATCTGACAAAAACTATGTCACAGAAGGAACGCGTAGAGGGAGCTCCTTTCGGAACACGCGGTGGAACTTCTGTGATACACAATTTCCCAGCGGATGGAAAATACGTATTCCACATCCAGCCATACCCAGCAGTTGAAGGAGAAGTCTTTGGTAGAACCTTTGGCGAAGAACAAATAGAGGTGTCCATTGATGGGGAACGGATTGCTTTAATGACCGTCGACCCCTGGATGTCAGAATCGGAACCTACCGGTCTTAATATGCTGACCGACTCCATATATGTCCGCGCTGGACCGAAGAGAGTTACAGCCGCCTTTATAAAGCAATTCGAAGGCGAGGTCTCTGATCTAATCAAACCAATTGATCACACAATGGCAGACGGGCAGATTGGTATTGGTTACGGAGTGACCACAATGCCGCACCTGCAGCGTATGACAATACTCGGTCCGTATGAAATAACTGGTGTGTCTGACACACCCGCCAGACTCAAGGTCTTTAGTTGCAGACCCACCAGTCCAGATGAAGCGAGGCCTTGTGCTGAAGAAATTGTTGAACGCATGGCCTCTCAAGCCTATCGCAGACCTCTTAATGAAAATGATCTAAGAGGCCTGATGACCTTTTATGACCAGGGAGCAGAGAACGGAGATTTTGAAGCTGGCATAAGAAGCGCACTACAGACCATCATGGCCAGTCCACACTTCATATTCCGGATGGAGGAAGCACCCGCAGACGCTATGGTTGGATCAGCTCACCGAATTAGTGACTCAGATTTAGCATCTAGGCTCTCTTTCTTCCTATGGGGATCCACACCAGACCAAGAACTATTGGATTTAGCTTCTCGTCAGCAGTTAAGCAGTGAAGGAGAGTTAGAAAGACAGGCTAGAAGAATGCTAAGAGATCCTCGAGCATGGGACGCCCTAGCGAAACGCTTCGGATCTCAGTGGTTGAGGTTACAGGATTTAGAAAAACTCTCTCCAGACGCCCTAACCTACCCTTACTTTGACAAAACTCTTTCTGAATCAATGATGAGAGAAACGGAATTACTATTTTCCCATGTCATTGAAGAAGACCTTAAAGTAACAGACTTACTGACCAGTGATTACACATTTGTTAATGAAAGATTAGCCCGACACTATGGCTTCCCTGGAATTCTAGGAACGAATTTCCAGAGGGTAAGCTATCCAGATGAAACCAGACGGGGAATTCTTGGGCATGGAAGTATATTGGCAATGACTTCGCATGCTGACCGGACTTCTCCAGTATTGAGGGGAAAATGGGTTTTAGAGGTGTTGCTAGGTACACCCCCACCCCCACCCCCACCAAACATTCCTGCATTTGAAGAAACAGAAGGTGCCGAAGACGGACGGTTTCTGACAGTCCGAGAACGTATGGAGATACACAGAGCCAACCCTGTCTGTATGGCTTGTCACATCGTTATGGATCCGATCGGCCTCTCTCTTGAGAACTTTGACGTGACAGGAGCCTACAGGCTTAGAGATGAGGGTAATGTGATCAACCCAGTAGGAGAGCTTTATGATGGAACCTCTCTTACTGGCCCAGCAGACCTCAGAAATGCACTCCTAAAAAGACCAGAAGCATTCTATCGCATTTTTGCTACGAATCTGATGGCCTATGCTCTAGGCAGAAGGGTCGAATACTATGACATGCCAACAGTTAGACAAATAACCCGGCAGGCCGCGGAAAATGACTACCGAATATCTGAATTCGTCTTGGGTGTCATAGACAGCCCAGCGTTCCAAACTGCCCAATGGGAAGAAATTGTTACCGATGAAACTTCGGGGAGTAACTAGCGATGTTCGAAAACGATAATATACTTACATTGAAGACTGGCAAAAACCTGTTCTCTATGTCTGAATCTCAAACCTCAACAGAGGCTTAAAACGATGGAATTTATTACTGGAAAACACATTTCTCGCCGTACTATGCTTCGTGGAGTAGGTGCCACCATCGGTCTACCGCTCTTTGACGCTATGGTGCCTGCCAAAGGATCCTGGTCATCCAGTGCTGAAGGTGAGGCGGCAGAACGTACACGGCTGGTTTGCATTGAACAGGTGCACGGAGCAGCTGGGTGTAATGAATTGGGCGCTTCCCTGAATCTCTGGAACCCCAGAGCCGAGGGTCAGGATTTCGATTTGACACCTACAAGCCTAGCGTCGCTAGAGCCATATCGTGATTACCTAACCATCGTTAGCAACACTGACTCAAGGATGGCGGATGCTTTCTCTCCTGAGGAAATAGGTGGTGACCACTTCCGGACAGCGGCTGTGTTCATGACCCAAGCTCATCCAAAACAAACAGAAGGTTCTGATGTCCACATTGGAACTTCACTTGATCAGTTGTACGTGAACAAGTATGGGCATGAGACTCCAATTCCCTCAGTCCAGCTCACCATTGAAAATGTAGACCAAGCCGGAGGGTGTGCCTACGGATACGCCTGTGCTTATACAGACAATATCAGCTGGGCATCGCCCACCGAACCACTGCCAATGGTCAGGGATCCACGGGCCGTTTTCGAAATGCTTTTCGGTGCGGGTGGTACTCCAGAGCAAAGAGCAGAACGGAGACAGGCTGACAGAAGTATCCTTGACTGGATGCTCGAAGAAATATCTGCCTTGCGAAGCGATCTTGGTCCTGCTGATGGATTGAGACTTGACCAATACACAGAAAACATCCGCGAACTTGAACAACGGATTCAGAGGATAGAAGCTCAAAATGCTAGTGGAGAAGAAAGAGATATTCCTGAAGCTCCAGTCGGTGTCCCAGATGATTTTGCTGACCATATGAAGCTGATGTTTGATCTCCAAGTTCTTGCCTTCACGGCTAACACTACCAGAGTCTTCTCTCTGAAAATGGGACGAGATGCTTCACCAAGGGTCTACCCTGAAAGTGGAAGTGGCAGCCCATTCCACGCGGCATCCCACCATGGTGGGCGCGAAGAGAGAATTAAAGACTTTGCAAAAATTAATGCTTACCATGTTGCCATGCTTCCGTATTTCCTTGAGAAACTCAAGAACACAACGGAAGGAGATTCCAACCTGTTGGATAAGACTGCAATCATGTATGGATCGGCTATGGCAGACAGTAACCTGCACAACCATGTGCGTTGTCCGCTCTTCTTTGTGGGTGGAGCGAACGGAGTTCTGGAAGGTGGTCGTCACATTAAGGCGCCCGCAGGAACGCCGATGGCAAATGTCATGCTGGACCTCCTCCACAAAATAGGTGTGGATAACATCGAGACCTTCGGAAACAGTACTGGAACATTCTCGATCTAAAAAACTTGAGAGTTTTGACAAGCTATTGAGCCTCTGAGAGAAGGGGCGGGAGAATACTTATGGCGTTATTCGAAAGAAAAGACGGATTTGTGAGATTGCTAGGAACAATTCTAGTGTTTTTCATATTTTTCGGTGGTGCTCCCAATGAAGCTCCAGTAGCAGATGCTGCTCAGATCAATGATGTGAGTATGGTGAGAGATCTTCTGCGCCAAGGGGCCGACCCAAACGCCGCTCAAACGGATGGCCTGACAGCTCTTCATTGGTCAGCGCTTAACAATGAATCAGAGATGGTTGAAATACTATTGTTCGCTGGAGCAAATCCATCTTCCACTAGCCGCCTGGGCGGTTACACGCCGCTCCATATGGCTAGCAGGGCCGGACATGCTGAAATCGTCAACAAGTTGTTGGGGGCAGGTGCAGACCCAAATAGGTACACGACTACAGGTGTAACCTCCATGCATTTTGCAGCAGAGTCCAACAGTATTGAACTGATCAAAATGCTTGTGTTAGCTGGCGGAGACGTTAACTCGGCTGACCATTACTCCAGCAGAACCCCTTTGATGTTCGCATCTACGCGCAACGCTATAAGCGCAGTGCAAGCTCTGATTGACTTAGATGCCGACTTGAGCATGACAAACAACATCAAGGATTACGAAAAGATCGCTAAAAATGCTACGGAAATACGTAACCGTAGAAGCAGGATAAGAGAAGCTGCAGAGGACCCTCAGCCTGAAGAAGAACAAGCAAGCAGAGGAGGACCTCCAGGAAGTGCAAACCGATCGTCTAATCCTTCAGGATATCTCAGCACTGAAAAAGTTGAAACTGAAAAAGGACCAAAAGTCCTCTCGTCAATACAGCAAATCGGTAAACAGGGGGGATTCACAGCACTGCACTACGCAGCTAGGGATGGCAATATGGAATCTGCGCGCTTGTTGATTCAAGCTGGTGCTGATGTAAACCAGACAAGTGAAGGAGACCAATCGAGTCCGCTCTTAGTAGCCGTCATCAACGGAAACTACGACCTTGCTAAAGAGTTGTTGGAAGCAGGTGCAGACCCAAATATTTTGAGTGATGATGAGGCAGGCCCGTTGTTTGCCGCACTGAATATCGAATGGTCTCTGAGAACCTGGTACCCTCAGCCTCAAGCTTTCCGGCAACAGGAAACTACTTACCTCCAATTGATGGAAGAACTTCTTCTGGCAGGTGCAGAACCAAACCAAAGAACTGGCACTCACATCTGGTACGCTGCTTATAATGCTGGCAGAATGGGTGTAGACTTTGCTGGCGCAACACCGTTCTGGAGGGCAGCCTACGCCCAAGATGTAGAGGCCATGAAACTGCTAGTAAAATATGGAGCAGATCACGACGTCTGGACTTGGAATATCATAGACCCCCGGAGAAGAGCTTTCTTCGCAGCCCTCAATGAAGGTGAAGAAGAAGAAGACCCTTCTGGATTACCTCCAGTGGCCCACGGAGGGCTCGGAGTTCATCCTCTACACGCTGCCTCAGGCGTAGGATTTGGCACCTCGCGAGTTGCACAGCAACACAGAGGAGTTCCCGACGGCTGGCTACCAGCTGTAAAATACCTAGTTGAGGAGCTTGGAATCGATCCTAATCTTCGTGATAAAGATGGATTTTCTGCAGTGCACCATTCAGCTGCGAGAGGAGACAACGAAACCATTCTTTATCTCGTATCTCAAGGTGCGGACGTCACACTCATCAGTCGGCGTGGTCAAACGACTGCAGATTTAGCCAACAGTCCAGAACAAAGAGCTCAACCCCACCCAATAACCATAGCTCTATTAGAAAAACTCGGTTCCAAGAATAACCACAATTGCCGGTCCTGTGGTGGCTAAAATCTTTAAAAGCGAAAAATATTCCTATGAGACTCTTTAAAACTGTATTACTGGCACTGGTCCTTCTGAGCCTGCCGTTTAGCGCTCAAGCTCAAGACGAAGTTTGGAATAATTATAGCCTAGAAGGTGTCGGAGGTGTTTTCGTACAGACCTCAACCAACGCGGCATGTGAATTGGCTGGTGTAAGCAACGATGAAACTCAGGCCATAGTGGAACGGACCTTATTAGAATCACAAGTGGAACTGTTGACCCGGCAGGAAATGCTTAGAAATCCAGCACTACCAGAACTCAGGGTTTCTTCACAGTGCTTGGTGAACCAGGAAACTATAGCATATTTCGTTTCCATCATGATGCATCAATCAGTTCAGATGACACGCGATTCCCAAATTAGTCTACCAGAAGGAGTGACATGGTACTCTACAGGGATGGGTATCGGCTCAGTGACAGATCTCCAGACAAGCATAGCCGAGACAGTGCAGGAAGAAATCGAAATCTTTTCAGCAGCTTATCTGGAAGCGAACAGTGAGGAAGCAGAAGGCCCTCCCGACAACGATTAAGCTAGAGTAACAACCCGCTCCTGACGGTCTAATTCTCCGAAAAGTATCTCGTGCTATCACTCATCTGTTTGGACTAATGTCTTAGCCAGCCGAATAGCCTCATCTGCCTCAGAGACTTGCATCAATAAAGCCAGAAATCCTTCCTCTATCCTTTGCTGCACATTTCCCACATTAGCTGTAATCATATCTGGCAAGCCGACTCTCGTAGCTTCAGCAAGAACATGTAGATTCCCCTTCTCGCTCGCTTCTCTGTCCCCGTCCAAGGCCCTAGTCAAACTCCCTATACCGCAGGCTAAAATGCTATACCCCTTCACGCTAGCAATTTGAGTGGCCAATCCCACTGCTACTGGATCTTCAATCATAATCATTGCTAGCTTGTCACCCATCGGATTTAAAGGTGACCACACTTCAACATCCAACTGTTCGAAAAAACCAGCTATCATTTGAGCTTCTTCCACACTTCGCACATGTGGAAATACAACTCCGTCTGCCCCCAGATTGATAATCTCCTCAACTCTATTTTTTGTCAGATCCTCACCAGCATCAGTGATAGAGGGGATTCGTACTAACAAGGTTTTGGCCGATGATCCTTGGGATCCTTTCAGACCTTCTGCCATTACCTGAACAGCGCCAGAATCGTAAGATCCTTCCAGATTAAGAAAAACAAAGTCATACAAGGGGTTGTCGGCCAATATTTTGGCACCTTCCAATGTATAAGCTGGTGGAAGTCTTTCTTGGGAGCCTCCAACACTTGCTGCCCTGGGTTCGCTCGGAGCAAAAACTCCAAAAACTGGATCTCCTTGCATCCAGGAAGCGATCACTGGATTGTGGTGCTCAAGGTCTACGGGAGAGCACCCTACCACAAGCATTGCACAGACAAAAAGAACGGCAACCGCCCTGGAGGGTCCCACCATGAGGTCTGAAATTATTTTACCTATCATGAGACCCTCTCTCTTTGATTTCAAAATAAGTCCGAGTTCATAACCTTACACCAGGCAGCTATAAAATCTTCCACAAATTTCGCCCGGGAATCTTCACAACCATACACTTCGGCAACGGCTCGAAGCTGGGAATTGGAACCAAAGACAAGGTCAACCCTTGTAGCAGTTCTAACCACTTCTCCTGACCTACGATCAACTGCTTGGTATGAATTTTTACCCGTCGGACTCCATTCAACACTCATGTCCAGAAGGTTGATAAAGAAATCGTTAGTTAATTCCCCGGGCCTTTCCGTAAAGACACCGTGACCGTCTACACTGATCCCCAGCGCGCGCATACCACCAACCAATACCGTCATCTCCGTGGCAGTAAGTCCAAGGAGCTGCGCTCTATCAAGCATCATTTCTTCTGGACTGATCAAAAATGCGGTCTTTTGATAGTTACGAAAACCATCGGCAACTGGCTCTAGAACCGCAAAGGAATCCACATCTGTTTGCTCCAAAGAAGCATCCCCACGTCCAGGAGTAAAGGGAACCGTTGCTTCCGATGCCTGCTCAATAGCTACATTCCCTGCGAGAACAATAACGTCGGCTAAAGACGCACCATTTTCTTCAGCAATATTCCTCAGCACTCCCAGCACTCTAGCAAGCTGATCGGGCTTGTTGACTTCCCAGTCCTTCTGTGGAGCCAATTGAATACGGGCTCCATTAGCGCCACCCCTCATATCTGATCCACGAAACGTCGAAGCGCTAGCCCATGCGGTTTCGACCATTTCTTGGACCGTCAATCCACTTGCCGCTATCGAAGCCTTAACCGCCTCTATGTCATAGCTTGTGCTACCAGCTGGTACTGGATCCTGCCATATCAACTCTTCCTCTGGCACCTCAGGACCCAGATATCTGGACCGAGGTCCCATGTCGCGATGAAGCAACTTGAACCAAGCACGGGCAAATGCATCTGCAAATTCCTCTGGGTTTGCATGGAAACGTTTTGAAATCTCCCTATAGGTTGGATCCTCCCGCATTGCCATGTCTGCCGTGGTCATCATAGTCGGCACACGAACAGAACCGTCTTCTGCATCTGGAGCCAAATCCTTTTCCTCTGGATCTATGGCGTGCCACTGATGTGCACCAGCTGGACTTTTCACAAGCTCCCATTCATACCCCAGGAGCAAATCGAAATAGCCATTGTCCCACTTGGTTGGATTAGCAGTCCATGCCCCTTCGAGACCACTGGTTATACTATCCCTTCCCTTGCCTGCACCATGAGTATTTTTCCAGCCTAAACCCATCTCTTCAATGGCTGCACCTTCTGGTTCAGCTCCAACAAGACCGGCATCCCCTGCGCCATGTGCCTTACCGAACGTGTGTCCCCCAGCAGTGAGGGCCACAGTCTCTTCGTCATCCATAGCCATACGTCCAAATGTTTCTCTAATATCTTTTGCACTTGCTATGGGGTCAGGATTTCCATCTGGTCCTTCGGGATTTACATAGATCAGTCCCATTTGAACTGCAGCCAGTGGATTTTCCAACTCACGCTCTCCTGTATATCGTTTGTTGCCGAGCCATTCCGCTTCTTTACCCCAATAAATATCCTCTTCTGGAGCCCAAATATCTGGACGTCCACCACCGAACCCAAAAGTCCTACCTCCCATAGACTCAATGGCGACATTACCAGCTAAGATCAACAAATCGGCCCAACTAATCTTTGTCCCGTACTTCTGCTTGATTGGCCAAAGGAGTCTGCGCGCTTTATCCAAATTCCCATTATCCGGCCAGCTATTGAGCGGTGCAAAGCGTTGCGCCCCAGTACCCCCACCCCCTCTACCATCACCTATCCTATAAGTACCAGCTGCATGCCAAGTCATACGAATGAAGAAAGGACCATAATGTCCATAATCTGCAGGCCACCAGTCCTGTGAATCTGTCATCAGATCAAAAAGGTCTTTCTTTAAGCCATCATAGTCGATCTTCTTGAACTCTTCTCGATAATCAAAGCCCTCACCCATAGGATTTGATTTTGTATCGTGCTGATGCAGAATGCTTAGATTTAGCTGATTAGGCCACCAACGTTTATTTGATCTCGTCCCCACGGTGTGCTGAGACCCTCCGGAAAACGGACATTTACCTTCACCGTCTTTGGTCATGTG
>JBJKYO010000035.1:0-9257 GCA_045561015.1 Longimicrobiales bacterium
CTAACAGTTCCTTTGAATCTGTGAATTGGTGTGGTAAGAGTAAGAAATAGTGATGAGCAAAAAAATCATCTAAAATTATGGTAGGAGTTTCATTGGAGATTCGTCTGTATTCTCGCTCTTCCATATGCAAATTCGATGAAGTCAGTGCTAGGAAGCGATCACCTCTTCGTTGCAAGTTAATCTCTACGTTGGAAGGCGCAATTCGAGTTTGATACGCTTCCACTAACATGGTCGGCCCAACTGCCCCTAGGGCAGATTGAATAGTTTCAGAGGTATTGCCAGTATTGATGACAGTATTTCCTTGAGCAATTATACGCATGTCTGTGCCAGATCCAGCACTTCTGATCTTGAAAGATTCTGTTCCTACCACCCGTCCGTCCAGTTCTATGACAAATGTCCCTTCGTCAAGGTCGACGGCCTGCGAAACAAGGTGAACTGGATCAAGAGCAATCAGTAAGGACAGAAGTGTAGGAATCAGGATTTTCATATTAGTCTGTACACTTGGTTCCACCTGTTTGTTCAATTACTTAGTATGAATATAATCTATACTGTTATCCAAAGAGGATTTTCGTCTGATTTGAAGCATAACCCATGGGAAGGTAATAATGGAACCATTTGAACAATGTTCAGCGCTAGAGGACATGAATAGTGAGGATTTTCGTTCCGCTGGACACCTTTTGATTGAGTGGATGTCGACCTATATGGACGAAATGGAATCATTACCTGTTCTGCCTAGGGTCAAACCGGGGGAAACATCTGCAAGGTGCTCGAACACTCTGACCGCTGAAGGCGAATCTTATCAGGATATTTTCGAAGATTTTGAATCCAGTATTCTTCCAGGAATAACCCACTGGAACCATCCAGGATTCTTCGCTTATTTTTCAGATGGAGGTTCTGTTCCCGGGTTGCTTGGTGAAATGTTATCAGCAGCTCTCAATGTAAATGCTATGCTTTGGAAAACTTCACCAGCTGCAACGGAATTGGAAGAAAGCACTTTGGGGATTCTTCGATCATTGGTGGGTTTGCCGGATGAGTTTTTTGGTGTGATAAATGATACCGCATCGTCAAGTTCATTATATGCCTTGGCAGCTGCTAGAAATCAAGCTTTTCCAGATGTAGGACATTCGGGGATGTTTGGAATGCCTAAGGGGAGAATTTATACATCTGAACAGTCTCATTCATCCATCGATAAAGCAGGAATCACTTTGGGATTCGGTACGGATGGTATTTCGAAGGTCAGGGTAGACTCCCAATATAGGATGGACCCAGCAGAGTTACGAAGACTGATAGAAGAAGATCTCAAGTCTGGTGTTGTTCCAGTTGCAATTGTGGCGACAATTGGCACTACTTCGACTAGTAGCATTGATCCAGTGGAGGAAATCTCAAAGGTTGCCAAGGAGTATGACATTTGGTTGCATGTAGATGCTGCTTACGGAGGTCCAGCTGCTATATTACATGAGTTGAGACCATATTTTTCTGGATGGGAACTGGCAGACTCTATAGTCATGAACCCTCACAAATGGCTTTTCACTCCAGTAGACTGCTCCGTACTTTATTGCCAGAACCCAGGCCAGCTTCGTCGTGCATTTAGTATAGTGCCTGAATATCTTCAAGGCGGTCCAGATGAAGTAACCAATCTCATGGACTATGGAGTTTCTCTTGGGCGCAGATTCCGATCTCTAAAGCTTTGGTTCGTGCTGCGGTATTTTGGAGAACAAGGGCTTGCTAGGGGAATCAGGAGTCACTGCAAAATGGCCTCGAATTTTGCTTCTTGGATAGAAGAACATCCGGAATGGGAATTAGTAGTCCCAGCACCATTTAGCACAGTTGTCTTCCGCTATACTGGAATAAGTCTTACAGCTGATCAGCAGAACGAAGCTAATCTTAGCATACTTGAGGAAGTCAATGAAGGAGGCGAAATATTTATTTCCCATACTCGTCTTGATGGGAAGTTTGCACTGCGATTTTCCATTGGGAACATTCAGACAAAAGAAAGACATGTTCAAAATGCCTGGAAGCTTCTGCAAGAATCCTCTTCGGAATGGACTTTTGCTAGGTGAACTTCCTAGTGCGAAAAAATTTATTGGCTAGGCTTCTCTGACTTCCCTCACCAAATCATTCATAGCCTCTTTAGCATCCCCGAACAGCATCGATGTATGGCTCATATAGAATAGAGGGTTATCAATTCCCGCAAATCCAGTTGACAGGCTCCTTTTCATTACAATGACACTTTTTGCCTTATCAACGTCCAAAATAGGCATTCCGGCTATGACACTTTGTGGATTGTGTGCTTCTGGATTTACAACGTCGTTAGCTCCTACCACCAATACAACGTCGGTGCGGTCAAAGTCGTCATTGATTTCATCCAAGTCGAATAACTTATCGTAAGAAACGTCTGCTTCTGCCAAAAGGACGTTCATATGACCAGGCATACGTCCAGCGACTGGATGTACTGCATACTTAACATCTATCCCTCTTTCTTCTAAATTGTCTACAACTTTCCTTAGCTCATGCTGTGCCTGAGCTACTGCTAATCCATAACCTGGCACAATTACCACTGATTGGGCGTACGCGAGGATCATCGCTGCTCCTTCTGGATCTACGGATCGGGCTATCTTGTCCGAGTCATCTCCCTGAGCAGTGCTAGTCGATTCTCCGCCAAAAGCACCAAAAGCGACATTCCCCAATGAACGGTTCATTGCTTTGCACATGATGAGTGTGAGGATCAACCCAGATGCTCCTACTAGTGCTCCGCTAATGATCAGTACATTACTTCCAATTACAAACCCGGCGGCGGAAGCTGCTAATCCCGAATAGGAATTCAGAAGGGAAATCACCACTGGCATATCTGCTCCACCGATTGGAATCACCAAAAGAATTCCCAAGGTGAGCGCAACTGCTGTGAAGATATAAAAAGTGGTTATGGTGTTTAAGGCTCCTATTTGGAAGAGGCCCATGATTCCCCCACCCAACAAAAGAAGGCCTAGAAAAAGTCCTGCGTTGAGTGTTTTCTGTAGGGGGAAGGTGATGGGGTTTCCAGAAATGAGACCTTTGAGTTTTCCGAAGGCGACAAAGCTACCTGAAAAGGTCACTGTTCCGATTAAACACGAGAGTACTATACTGATGCCTTCACCTAGAGGTGATGTGACACCAAGTGAGTCCAATCTCAAAAGTTCGGCTGCCGCTACTAGTGCTGAGGCGGCCCCTCCGAAACCGTTAAATATTCCAACAAGTTCTGGCATCTCAGTCATTTGTACCATTCTTGCTGCAGTTCCACCCAAGATTGTCCCGACTGTCATGCCAATGAGTATCGTTGTCCAGTCTACTATTTGATTATTCAGGAGAGTTGCAACGATGGCTATTAACATTGCTAGAGCAGCCAACTGGTTTCCTCCTCTAGCCGTAGCAGGAGATTGCAGTCGCTTCAGGCCTATAACGAAGAGGACGGAAGAGAAAAGGTAAGAAATTTCCACCGCCATGGATAAGTTCATATGTGGGTTCCTCGGAGTAGGGGGGTCTAACGTTTTTTAAACATTTCAAGCATTCTGTCAGTAACCATAAATCCACCAACCACGTTGATCATGGCCAATGCGATAGCCAATCCGCCAAGCCATTGGGCCAAACCTTCATCTACTTGGGCAGATACAACTAAGGCTCCAACTATACTAATTCCTGATATTGCATTGGCCCCTGACATTAGTGGTGTGTGGAGTGTAGGGGGAACTTTGGTTATGACTTCACGTCCAGCCAGCGTTGCTAGCACGAACACATAGATTCCTACGAGCATCTCACCCATTGTTCCTCCTCAAACAGGAATGGTGTGCCTGATATAGTTTATGTTTCATCTACCTTACTTGAGATCTAGTTTTTCTCTAGTTAATGCGTGTTTGATTTCTCCTGCATGCGATACGCAAGTGCCAGCCAAGACTTCGTCGGAAAAGTCCAAGGACAGTTCACCTTCTTGAACCAGTTCCTTTAATAAAGTCTCTACGTTCTTAGAAAACATCTGACTGGCATGCACGGGAATTTCGGAGGGAAGATTGGCTGGGCCGATTATCTTCACTCCATTTACCACCACGGTTTCTCCTTCTTGGGTCAATCTGCAGTTGCCCCCGGTGGAAGCCGCCAAATCGATGATTACCGAGCCAGCTTCCATAGATTCAACCATAGCCTTGGTAAT
Source organism: Longimicrobiales bacterium (assembly GCA_045561015.1). Taxonomy (GTDB): domain Bacteria; phylum Gemmatimonadota; class Gemmatimonadetes; order Longimicrobiales; family Gaopeijiaceae. Next base: position 4,181 of record JBJKYO010000035.1, read on the forward strand.
GAGTTCTGGAGCCGGTTTTCCTGGAATTTGCGCCGTCGTTATCACCAAGTCAGTGTCACTGATGTGTGTTGCGATTAATTCTAACTCTTTTTGATGTTGATCTTCACTTAACTCTTTCGCATAACCACCTTCACCTTCTCCGCTAACCTCTTCTTCCATCTCTATGAATGAGGCCCCTAAGCTCTCTATTTGTTCTTTTACAGCGGGACGGACATCAAAAGCCTCAACTTTGGCGCCGAGACGCCTGGCTGTAGCTATAGCTTGCAATCCCGCTACTCCTGCTCCTAGTATGAGCACCTTTCCAGGCCTGATAGTCCCAGCAGCTGTCATAAACATGGGTAGGAACTTCCCTAGCTCACTGGCTCCAGAAAGTACCGCTTTATAGCCAGCGACCGTCGCTTGCGAGGAAAGAACGTCCATACTCTGAGCTCTGGTTATTCTGGGTATCAATTCTAACGCAAGAGCTGTTATGGACGCATCAGCAAGAGATTTGATTAGGTCGGGTTGGCTCAACGGGGATAATAGAGAGATCAATACAGCATTTTTAGGGAAAGTTGCAATTTCGTCCTCGGTGGGTGGCTGCACCTTTAGTATTATTGAGGAGTCTTTCATGGCCGATTGAAGGTCAGGGCAAATCTTAGCTCCAGCTTGTTCGTAGTCTTGGTCTTGGTAATGAGCCTTAGTTCCAGCTCCCGAAACCACAGAAATTTCACAACCCAGTTTTTGCAGTTTGGGTACACTTGACGGAATCAAGGCAACCCTATTTTCTCCAGCTGCTGTTTCACCCATCACGGCTATGTTCATTAGAGACGCACCTGTTTAATGCAAGCAGTGTAACTTGTCTAGTTCTTTTAGTCTGGAAACCAGTGACAAACAATAATCACGCCGAGAGCATAAAGAACCTGGACCGTTAACTCAAGGCTTTAGTGAAAAATAGTAAAAATACGGGATAAGGTATATGCCGACATACTATTCTAAGAAGTGTTAGGTACAAAGGCCTTGAATATATCAAATCGAAAGCGGAATTTAATGAAAATAAACGCTGACATTTTGACGTTAGGGATAACGGTCTGATGGGTTGGCGTCCTGAAAACTAAATCCCGCAACCAGCTTGTCTGCCATTGACTATAGGTATAGGTTCGGTCCTCGGTTTGTGTTGTGGTTTAAGGCTATCTAAATCAATACGTCAAAATCGACATCTGTTTAGCAAAAATTCATTTCCCACAAAAATAACTGAACCAATGCGACTATTCATTGCACTGAATTTTACAAAAAAAGAAAAAATGAAGCTCCATCGGACTACAGAAGTGTTTCGAGAGTGTCAATTTCCAGTGAAATGGGTGGAACCACAGAGTTACCACGTGACCCTGAAGTTTTTGGGCAAGGTATCTGAAGAGCGGTTGGAGATGGTAGAAGAGGCGCTAGATCATGTTGGAAATACAACAAAATCTTTGGAAATAGTGATAGAGAGTTTCGGAGCGTTTCCAACAATACGTCGGCCTGAGGTAATTTGGGCAGGATTGGAACCGAGTTCCGCATTACGATGCCTAAAACAGGATTTGGAATGGGCATTAAAAGATTGCGGCTTTAAACCAGAAACTCGGAATTTCCATCCACACATCACTCTAGGTAGAGCTGACAGTAGCAAGGGGGCTGGAGCTTTTCGTGGGTTAGATGAAAAAGCGGCAGCGACTGTTTATGGAAGTAGAGTGCAAATTCGAAAGGTTGATTTGATGAGGACCAGACAGCTGAAATCGGATTTGATCTATACAGTAGAATACAGTGCTGCTTTGTCAGGTTAGCCAGTGGGTTGCTTGGGAGGATGTCTAGCCAGAGTTTTCCTGATGGGTGCAATATCCATTGCTTTGGTAGCAGGATGGTTCCTGGGGCCAACAGTGCTAAAGAGAATAGAGGGGTTTTTTGCCGATCGTACATCAATGACTCAAGGATCCCCTCAGCTGGCTGCGGATGCCATGGTAAGATTGAGTGGATTTCGAGAGGGTAAAGCAGGTGTGGTATTGAGCTTCAATGCCGATGAAGTGGCCTCTTTGCTGATCCATTCAGACAGTGCTGGGCTACTGGAAAGAACTGCAGGCTTGAGCATAAAAATGGAAGAGGGAAAAATAAAAGTTAGTAGTCGGGTCAGCACTTCCGATTTTCCACAATTGCTACATCAGGAAGGAATTCCTGATTTTCTCCCAGATACCGTTGCAATCTCTGTAGAGGGGGCAATAGTTCCCCTGATGAGCGAGGAGATCGGTCTGGCAGTTTATAGTGCTCAGGTATCGTTTATTCCATTACCATCAGCAATGATACCTGTATTGCTTGAAGTATTCAGCGTAGAGATGGAAAACGGATATCCTGGAGCTGTCATAAAATTACCTCTTCCCAGGGACATATCAGGAGCGTTTATCCTGCATGATAGATTGTTTCTTTTGCGTTAACCTGTCTTTTTATAATCCCAGTGCGATTATATTCATCTCTCATTTGGGCCAATTGATGAGAGTGATTGTTTCGATAAATTTTGTTATAAGTTCTCTTATTGATTGGTCAGTGCGAACGGAATAAGATGATTGTTCAGTCAACAGAAAAGTATGCGGGCGAAGGCAGAGACCCTAATTTTATATTGTTTACCAGGGCCATCTTGAGACTGTTGCGTCCCCTGGTACTGGCTCTGGTATTATTTTTGGTTGTCAGGGCCTTATTATTGGAAGCTTTCAAAATCCCTACATCCTCGATGGAGTCTACGTTGCTTCCTGGGGATTTCGTCCTGGTAAACAAGGCTATATACGGAAAGAGAATTACGCTGAGTTTGGGAGTTCCTGGTTGGAGTGATCCCCAAAGGGGAGACATAGTTGTCTTTCAGCCACCGCACGATCCTGGAAGGAATTATGTGAAGAGGGTGATTGGACAGCCAGGGGATACGGTTGCGATGGTGGATAGAGTCATTTTTGTTAATGGGGATATTCTTAAAGAAGATTACTTGAAGAATCCAGTGGGCCAAGGTGGAAGTGTAGATGTGCGTCATTCGGATATGCGATGGCAAAAAGAATATTGGATCGACAAGAACAATCCTGCACTGGATGTCCCAGAGGCTAGGTATGATCCATCTAGAGATAATTGGGGCCCATTGAGTATACCAGCAAGAAAATTTTTCGTCCTAGGTGATAATAGGGAGGATAGTGAAGATTCACGCTATTGGGGTTTCGTGGACAGGACCTCGATCGATGGAAAGGCTTGGTTGATATACTATTCGACAGAACCAGGATATCGCAGTTACAGAGGGTGGTTGGACGCCTTGAGATGGGATCGGATTGGGAGCCGGATTGATTGATACAAAAAAATTAATTGTGAACACATTCTAGGAATGGTGTTTGACCTTAGAATAGGCCGTTTTACATGTTGGGTGCGATTTGTGCGAAACACCTTTTTGGAAGTTGACACTATAGGGGTGCTTAACTATGCTTATCAGCTTATTTTTGCTCGAATTAAACGGGGCCGGCTTTGCTTAAAACTTATACTCCTAAAGAACACGAGATTGAAAGACGCTGGTGGCTGTTAGACGCTGAAGGTAAAACTCTGGGTCGCATTGCGACTCAGGTCGCGACCTTATTGCGCGGGAAGCACAAACCATCCTTCACGCCTCATTTGGATACAGGCGATTATGTGGTGGTTATAAATGCGAGCAAGGTTTCAATGTCTGGTAGGAAATCAGAACAAAAAACTTACTTCACCCATTCGGGCTATATGGGGGGAGAAAAACATATACCATTTAAAAGAATGATCGAAAGACATCCTGATAGGGTGATCGACTTAGCTGTTAAAGGGATGTTGCCTAAGAATACTTTGGGAAGAAAAATGAGAGAAAAATTGAAAGTGTACGCTGGGCCGGAGCATCCACACCAGGGACAAGTCCCACAGAGTGTGGAGGTTTAGCCATGGTTCAAGAAACACTCCATGGAGTAGGAAGGCGCAAAACCGCAGTGGCTCGTGTCTCCATAAAACCAGGTAAAGGTCTGTGGTCGGTCAATGGAAAGTCACTAGAAAATTTTTTCCCTAGGGCTACTTATCAAATGAGGGTGGAGCAACCACTCATTGCAGGAGAATTGGCTGGACAGTTTGATGTCACAGTTAGGGTCAATGGTGGGGGAACCACTGGCCAGGCGGACGCCGTTCGGATGGGCCTCGCTCGTGCACTGGTAGCCCATGATGAAGAATTAAGAGGGGTCATGAGGACTGGTGGCTTCCTAACAAGAGATTCCAGGAAAGTTGAGCGAAAGAAACCGGGAAGACCCAAAGCCCGTAAACGCTTCCAATTTTCTAAACGTTAAAAGGAAGGCAAGGTCTAAATTTTGGAAAACAATACAGAAAATGATCTAGGGTTAGAACTACAGGACCTGATTGACGCTGGTGTTCAGTTCGGTCATCAGACTCGCCGTTGGAATCCAAAGATGAAGCGATTCATCTTCTCCAAGCGTAACGGTATCCACATAATTGATTTACGTAAAACATTAGACAGATTGGCAGTCGCGAGGGAGGCTGTAAGACGCACCGTGATGTCAGGGGAAAAAATCCTTTTTGTTTGTACAAAAAAATCCCTAAAATCTGTAGTTGAACAGGAAGCTCGATCATGCGGTTCTTTCTTCATTACCGAAAGGTGGTTGGGTGGAATGCTGACTAACTTTCAGACTATCAGAAAGCAAATTCGAAGACTGAAAGAATTAGAAAGAGGTCAGGAAGAAAGTGCTTTCGAATTTTATACAAAAAAAGAACGGCTTCTTTTAGACAGAGAAAGGACCAAGCTTGATAAATACCTTTCTGGAGTGAAAGACATGTCTCGTCTCCCAGGGGCTCTGTTTGTAGTGGACGCCAGAAGGGAGATTACTGCTATTAGAGAGGCAAATACTTTAGGGATCCCTGTCATAGGGGTGATAGATACGAATGCTGATCCAGAGTTGATTGATTACCCGATACCAGGTAATGATGATGCTATTCGTTCCGTGGGCTTAATCGCTCATTCTATTGCCGACGTAATACAGAAGACTAACGTGTTGGTGCCAGAAGCGCAGAAGCGTCA
>JBJKYO010000036.1:0-9198 GCA_045561015.1 Longimicrobiales bacterium
GGTTATGTGGGTTGGGTTTCCCAAAAAGAGGGACTCGACTTGCTACTTCTAAGCCTGCTTTTTCTGCCCAACCAACCTTATCAGGATTATTGGTCAGAATGTTTATGCGGTCCACTCCAAGATTATTGAGCATTTTCATGCCTACACCATAGTCCCGCTCATCTGACCGAAATCCTAATGCGCAGTCAGCGTCGATAGTATCCAAACCTAGTTCGTCCTGTAGTTGGTATGCTCTCAATTTGTTACCGAGGCCGATTCCACGACCTTCTTGATTGAGATAAAGGAAAACTCCGCCATTATTTTGAGTGAAGTAGTCAAGGCTCTTGTGAAGCTGCTCTCCGCAGTCGCATTTCAAGCTGTTGAACAAGTCTCCTGTAAGACAAGCTGAGTGTAATCGAACGGATACTGGATCTCCTGTTTGAAGGGGTTCTCCAACCAGCACTGCGAGATGTTCAAAAAGGGTATTGCTTTCTCGAAATAATATAAATCTTGCCCCTGTAACATTCCTCAGGGGAACGTTGGCCTCGCTTATTCGGCTGATACTAGAGTTGACGGTGTCTGTAAGTTCCGAGATCTCTTTCGCTGTGGTGCTGAGAATATCAAAGGTTTTGACAAAATCCTCTGCAGATTTGTAATGATCTGCTGTGATACGGCAACTGATAGCAGCTGGTATAAGTCTCAAAAGCCTGAGTAATGAGAGCGCTTCAGTTTCAAGTCGATAAGCTGGTTCATGCGGCATACTACCTTCCTGCCCAAGACCAGTAGATAAATGTAACAATTGGTTGATGTCACATGTGGAATCAAGTGTCAATGATATGCCATCGGATAGCAGGTCAGTGGCTTTGGTTTTTAGTATGTTCAGGGCTTGGGCCCTACTAGCTGTTATTATCAGTTTTAAATCAGTCTCACACAGTTGTTTTAATGAATTGAAACAAGAGTCTGCAAGGGTTTCTACGGGTGCTATGATTGAAGAGGATCCGGACTGGGAGTGTACCTCATCTTGGATCCAGATAGGTCGACCTTGCCTTAATTCAAAAAGGGCTCGTTCAGCTCGGTACATTATTTCAATCTGTCCTTTTAGATCTGAGTGTTTTCTGGTAGGAGTAATCTCGCCGTTTAGTCAAACACTAGCAACTTGTTTTGGATTTATATAACGCTTTGTATAGGCATGATAGTTGGATTTTCTAATGGTGGCCGTATGGACGCTGCAGTAGATGTTGGTTTCGTAGCCTTAGTCCGTTCAACATCATCTTTCAGGATAGTAGAAAAAGTGATTGGAGAGATCAAAAAAAGATTTAGTTTGTCAACCCACTTTAGGGGACCCCTTCTTGTTGTCAGACATACAATGGGATTTGCAAGTGCTGGACCTATAAATACAGGTAGCATCCACAAGAAAAACGATGGACTATACCATAGGATTGGTGTCACCCAAACAATACAGGATATGGTGATAAATGCAGTGTTGGTAAATGCACTTTTCCAGGACACTGCCATTTCTCTCTCGTGGGAAGGATTCCAATTGATCTTACCGCCCGAGAGGAATCCCAAAATAAAGGCAGTGTGATAAAACATAAGTATCGGTGCTAGGAGAATAGCGAAAATAGTCTCTGCTATTGTGCTTAAGGCTATCAGTAAGATCTCCCTGAAGCCTTTGTGGTATTGGATGGTTGCAACCATAAAAGAGAGAAATTTAGGCAGGAATAAAACGTAACCAGTTATCAAAAGGGGGGATAACATGTACTTAGAAGAGTTTTCGGAAAAATCAGACAAGGGAAGGAAAGGTGCTAAAAAGAAAAATGATGTACCAGTTTCGAGTGATAAGATGTAGATAGTGCTGGATATTAACAAAGAGATCCAGAGCACTGAAGATAGGTAGCCCATCGCACCCATCAGAAAATGTATTCGATTCATGAAGTGCAGATTCTTCGACCCCAAAAGGCGTAAATGCTGCAAGCTACCTTGGGCCCATCGTCTTTCTCTCTTCACGTAGGAAAACATATCTTCAGGGACCATCTCATAACTACCTTTAATGTGTGGAAGCATAAACAGGTCCCAGCCAGCTCTTTTCAATAAGGATGCTTCTACGAAATCATGACTAAGAATTTCACCTCCAAAGGGTGGTTCTCCTGGCAAATTTGGCAATCCGCATGAATCAGTAAAGGCAGAAGTTCTGACTATAGCGTTATGTCCCCAGTAATTTGAACTATTTGAATACCAGAAAGTCTGACCCCAAGATACTACTGGTCCGTATAAACCACTGCTAAATTGTAGGATGCGACCAAACAGGGTTTTTTGGTTAATAGGTTGAGGGACCGTTTGGATTAGCCCTGCGGTCGGATTCAACTCCATAAGAGACGAAAGTTCTATTAGGGTTTCACCTTCCATGATGCTGTCAGAATCGAGTATGACCATGAATTCATAATTTTTACCCCATCGCTGACAAAAATCTCGGATGTTGCCAGCCTTGTGTCCAGTATTGTCCTTTCGATTCCGATAATAAAGGTTTATGCCCTTTGGCATTGATTGACTCAGGCTTTCACAGAGTATTTCTTCAGCGATACAGATTGTTTTGTCATCGCTATCACTTAGAAGATATGCATCGAAACATGCGTACTGTTCTGTTTCAATCAAGGACTTAAGTGTGGATCTTAAACAATCTAATGTTTGTTCCGGATTTTCATTCCTCGCTAGCATTATTAGTGCCGTCTTGCTATTCAATGATCCAGGACCACCTATAGGTTTTTTTATATTGTGTAGTTCAGTGTCGTCGATCCTGAATAGTATCAAGATAGCTCCAATCACAGCATTCCAGAATGAGATGCTAATCCAACAAAAAGTTAGTGAAAAAAGTACTAGTATTAGAACCTCAAGGGGGGTGATTCCGCCCGAGGATAATACACTGCCGGTTAGGTACGAAACTGCTAGGGTTGTAATTAAGACGAGTCCGAAAAAGATGATCCCACGTCTATTCTTCGACTGATTTCCAGCTGTCAAAAATGTTTCCTCAGAGGGCTTTTTCATTAACTCTGCTAGTTAGAATGTTTCCGGGTCCCATAAGTAGCTCCATGTTTCAGTAACTGGAGAGCTGTCTCTGGAAAGGAATAGAGAAAGGGTAGAGGGATCCTCGGTGTCAGGATAGAACTCAAACGTTGCTCTCCACTGATTTTGGAAAGGAAGTTTTATTAGGACTAGTTCCGAAAAGGTTCCAGAGGTCAAATGCAGTTCGGCGGAGATATTGATTTCGTTTTCAACGGCAGTTGTGGGGACATTTTCGAAATCGATCACAAATCTTCTGTTTTGGGATGCAGAGTTTGGTGATTGATTTGGTAGCTCAATAGATCCAGTGATAGCACGTTTAACTTGGCCCAGTGTTTGTGACGGATGTCTGCTGTCGAAGGTAGTCAATTGATATGAATAGGTCCTTTGGTCTCCCTTCAATATGTTTTCTGCGGGAATCCAATAGGCGACAACATTGTCGGTAAATTCCTGAAGTGAAGGGATTTCAAATAGTTCTACCTTGCCAGCTCCCCAGTCACCAGATCTCGGTTTTACCCATTGACTGGGCCTTCTGTGATATAAGGCTTCCGCATCAAGAAATTGAGAAAAACCTCTTGTTCTTTGAGCAAGTCCAAAACCACGGAGATGATCAGCGGGGAAGCTATTTAAACGAAGCTTTCTCCCGTTGTTGAGGGCGCGCCATTCCCAGTGGCTGTCATTAGTAGCTAGTAGCAGCCCTTCGGAGTCATGTACCGATGGACGATAATCGTCAAAGCGTGAGGCCTGATCTGGACCATACAGGAACATGCTTGTCAAAGGAGCAATGCCAATCTTACTGACATTCTCTCTAGCATAAAGGTGTTTTGTGACTTCAAGTGAGGTGTTTTCATCCACGCCCAATTGGAATTTATAAGCACCGGTGACAGAAGGGCTTTGCAGTAGAGCATAGAATTCCAGTATTTTTTCATCGCCAACTGGTTTACGTAACCAAAATTCAGTAAAAACAGGGAATTCTTCGGGCAAGTCAGTAGCGGTATTTATTGCCAAGCCTCTAGAGGATAGGCCATGTGCATGCCCTGGTCCAAGTAGTCGAAAATATGAGGCGCCTAAGAATACAGCAATTTCATCGGCTATACCTGGTCGATTGAGAGGATAATGAATGCGAAACCCTGCGTAGCCCGGTGCGGACACTATATCGTTGAGCTCTGTCGGGGCTGGTGGATCGTATCGAAACAAATTGCTATCGAATTTGAATGGCTCAAGTTTCTTAGTATTGCTGTCGAATACGAAAAGCTTGACCGGTGTTTTGTATAGAAATCCTAGATGGAATAATTGAATCTCAAAGGGGCTTTGATCTCGCCAAAGCGATTTTTCTGGTCGATAACGAATGGATCTGTATTGTTGGTAGTCTAATTCAGACAAAATCTGAGGAATGGGTTCATAGTCTTGTCTGTAAGGGCCTTTAGAGAGAGATTCGGCAAGGTTTTGCATACTTTCCCAAGGGTCTTCGGAAATTTGTCTATGGTCAACAGATTCATTAAGGCTAGTAACGTCGGCTGGAGGTTCGACATTGAACCTATGGTCAGCTTGGTTGCAAAATGAAAAAGAGAAGACAGACAGGCTGATGAGGCAAACCCGAATAAAAAGTTTCGGACGCCAAAGACCGAGTTGCATCTTTAGGTTGGCAGTCAAGAAATTGTTCATAAAGAGAAAGTCAGAGGGAGGTGAAAAACATTGCTGAGGTTGATGTTTGTTTTCTTTCTTGTCAATGCTCTAGCAACCTTTCCTAGTTGGATATCGTCTGGTCTTGAAATTTCTTTCATAATTTCACTTGAAGCAATGTGCATTGTAGGATTTGTTGGCTTACTCCCTAAAGGTCTCTTGGCTCGCCAGGTTTCCTATTCCATTTCGTTTCTGCTCGCACTTCTGGTTTTAGTGGTTTTGGGTGATGCTATTTGTCAGCTGGTTTTGGGTAGGCTCTTGAACCTGTATTTAGATGTTTTCCTGCTTCGTTCGGTTTACGAATTACTGATAACAAATGTGGGAGTGTTAAGTACGGTTCTTATTTTATCATCACTAGTCATCACAACTATTTTGTTGATCACTTTGCTCGGAAGACTATTTAACCCAAACAGAGTTCGAAAAAAGGGAGTATTGGTCACAGGGTTCCATTTAGCCTTGTTAATCATGGGTGGGATGGGGGTTTATGGGGTTTCTTTGCCCGTCCCTGCGGACAGGATCGATGCTCCACTAGTTCGCGTGGCAGCTCAGCAAACTCAGCATTTTATCAGAATGCTGAATGAAAAAGAAAAATTTATAGATGAAATTGAGGCCAATAGAAGTGATTCTGAAACTCAAAATACAGATTTGGATAAGATCAGAGGTAGTGATGTTTTCCTGGGATTTATTGAATCATACGGCGTTTCGGCGGTCTTTGATGAGCCTTATAGGTCAGTCGTTATGCCTCGGTTAGTAGATTTCGGACTAAGGATGGAAACGGCGGGTTTAAAAGTTGTAAGTGGGACCCTTTTAGCGCCCAGCCAAGGAGGCCAGTCATGGTACGGCCACGCCTCACTTCTGAGTGGGTTATGGATAGATAATCAGTTGCGTTACGATCTACTTTTAGCAGAGAATCCTAATACACTGGTAGACGACTTTAGAGAGGCAGGCTATGAGACAGTAGCATTGATGCCTGCTATTACAAGAGCGTGGCCAGAGGGTCAAAGATTCGGTTATGATCAGATTTACAGTTTCGAGAATATAGATTATGCTGGGCCACCCTTGAATTGGGTTACCATGCCAGACCAATTCACATGGTCCTTTTTGCAGAATACTATAAGAACAATCCACGGGGTTGAGAGGCCGCTTTTTGTAGAATTAAGCTTGATAAGCAGCCATGCTCCCTGGACCCCCATTATTCCAGTATACGATGATTGGAGTGCTATAGGTGATGGTGAAATATTTAGCGAGTGGGAGAGGACTGGTCCGACTCCACGAGAACTCTGGTCCAACCATGAAAATGTCAAGGAATACTATGGTTTGTCCCTAGAGTATGCCATCAATGCAATGGTAGGGTTTGCTGAACATTACCTAAAAGGGAGAGATATGTTGATCGTATTAGGGGATCACCAGGCAGCGCCCTTGATTACTGGAGAAGACGCCAGCAAGGCAGTTCCTATACATGTGATCAGCAAGGATCAATCTTTACTAGCTCCATTGCTAGATTATGGTTTTGTCCCTGGCTCTATACCGCCTGATTCTTTAGATGGCATTCAAGGGATGGATACTTTTAGAAGAATGTTTTTAGATGTATTCAGCAGTTCGAAAGAATCAAATAGGGTTTCAAATTAATTTCTATGTCTAGGATAGCCTGTTGGATGGGCCTGATACGATCCCTCATTATCTATTGGAGGCCAGGTCGGCAAAATGCATTGCGCAAATTTTATCGCAAATTGGTGTCGGCAGATGACTTAGTCTTTGATGTTGGTGCTCATCTTGGAGACAGGTCGTATGCTTTCGCTTGGTTAGGAGCAAAAGTTGTGTCGATAGAACCACAGCCTGAAATAAATAAGTGGTTAAGGAGATTGGTCGGAAGGAATCGTAAAATCACGATAAGAGATGAGGCCTTAGGGGGTTTGGCTGGTACTAGCCAACTTGCGATTAGCCAACTGACGCCGACTGTGTCTACTGTGGCAGATTCATGGAAAGATCGGATAGTAGCCGCTAACCCAACTTTTAGTTGGGTACGATGGGATCACACAGTAGAAGTTAAAGTCACCACTTTGGATGATTTGATCGCTACATATGGCGTTCCTCATTATTGTAAAATTGATGTGGAGGGATATGAATTAGATGTTCTCAAGGGTCTTAGTTATAGAATAAATTTAATATCTTTTGAGTTCGTCTATGGTGATACGGAGGCTGCAATATCTTGTATTGAATACTTGGGGGGATTGGGTTCATATGAGTATAATGTCGTAATAGGAGAAGAGAAAATATTCCAATTGAAAAGATGGATATGCCAAAGAGAGATAATCCAATTGTTGGTGTCTGAAAAATCTAGTTCGGGAGATTTGTATGCGAGAATCGTTAATGGTTTTGACGGTAATAAAAAAGCATGATTAAAGACTGGGAATTCCTCACGTTTCACGAAATCTCTGAACTAGCGAGGAGGGATCCGTTAGCAATTTTATTGGTTGGATCGACCGAGCAACATGGCTCACATCTTCCACTGGCTACAGATTCGATAATCGGCAATGGTATTCTTGAAAGGAGTTTCAGGCACATTCCTGATGAGAATTCAGTGGTAAGGCTGCCCGACCTATCGATCGGTGTCAGTCCAGAACACAGTGAATTTCCAGGCACGATTAGTTATTCAACTGAGCTACTCATTCCAATGGTTGTTGAATTGGGAAGACAGGTAGTACGAGCAGGGATTCGCCGTCTATTGATTGTTAACAGTCATGGAGGAAATAGCGCTGCTTTGGATATAGCTGGTATGAATCTTCACGCAGAGGGAGGATTATCAGTGGCAAAGGTAGATTACTTCAGGTTTCCCAAACCAAAAGGAATAGAATTGCCAGAGAATGAGTGGGCCTACGGGTTTCATGGCGGCGCAACGGAAACTTCCATGATGATACACCTTAGACCTGATCTGGTAAAACCAGAAAAATTCTGCAGGAACACTTCCAAAATTGAAGAGATGAGTCAGCGGATGCGTATGATAGGTAGGGATCGTGCAGTTTCCTTGTATTGGATGGCTGATGATATACACGAATCTGGGACTGTAGGAGATGCAACCCTGAGCTCAGCTAAGATCGGACAACAATTACTCGAGCACTACGGTAAGTGCCTTTCTCAAGTGATGCTGGACATGACAGAAATAGACATGGGCGATGGTGATAGGTGAGGGTCATTTCTGAGATTGATGCGAAGTCGTCTTGGTCCATTATTACAGGGATTCCGAAAAAACTCCTAGGCTCAAATCAAGGTTCCTTCAGGTTGCGTGGCACTGATGAAATATCAGTGGAGTTCAAGAATTCTGGAAGTGAGTGGATCAGCTCAATCCCAATTAGTTCAGATGGCTTACAGATACTGCAATTATACGGACCATTAGCCCTTAAGGGTGAGTGGATCATAGGCCAGGTAGGCCAAAGTTTGGATGGCAAGATAGCAACCGAAACAGGTGATTCATACTACGTTACGGGGAAGGAAGACCTCTTGCGCTTACATAGGGTGAGAGCGATTGCTGATGCAGTGATAGTGGGTGCAGAGACTGTTCTGCTAGACGATCCTAGATTAACAGTTCGAAGGGTTCCTGGATCCAATCCGGCCAGGGTGATCTTAGACCCTCAAAGACGCATTAAATGTGACAAACATGTGTTAAATGACCAGTGTGCTAGAACTATTGTCGTACACGACAAAAATCGTGATTCACAGGGAGTCAGTGCAAATTATGAATCTGTAGGTTTGGACTGTTGTGAAGTTGGTGGCTTTGACTTGGGGCATCTAGTTGCTGTCCTTAGGGAACGTGGACTTAGAAGGATACTGGTAGAGGGAGGTGGGATGACTGTGTCACGGTTTTTCCAGGCTGAACTATTAGATCGTATTCATGTCACCGTAGCACCGATGATTATTGGATCCGGGAGGCCTTCTTTCCACCTGCCGGCTATAGGCTCTCTTGCCGAGGCTGTCAGGCCTGCCTGTAGGCGATTTGAACTAGGTAATGACGTTCTTTTTGATTTGGATCTAAAAACTAGGAATTGACGTATCTGAGTTTTGGAACTGCAAGGATATCTAAATGGCTAACTTTCAGTATTCCATCGGTGGAATCGGCTAAGCTTAAACAAGAATGACGCCAGGATAAGATCTTCTTTTTTTTGTCAGGACACTCTTCTAATGCAGAGTGGGACCAGTCCTCTATAAGTGCCTTCTTAAGCAGGCTGTCTTCGTGACCTAAAATCCAGTGGCTAGGGTGACACTTGGTAATGTATCCTCTGTCTCTGAGTAGTTCGTCAAGACGAATAACTGCTAAAGGTCCCAATGCTGGGCCAGTCCCTTTGTCTCTTCGCTGGTGTCGATTGATGAGACCACAAATAAAATTATGGTCTTTAGGATTGGAGTTATTACTTTTTAGTTTGTGATGAGAGAACCAGGAGATATTTCCCGTATAGGATAGTGCGAAATATGCCGGACAACCTT
>JBJKYO010000037.1:0-8994 GCA_045561015.1 Longimicrobiales bacterium
CTGGTCCTCGGTGTGCTCGGCAGCCAGCATAGCCCTGGATTTCTCCTCGTCGGCAACTCGAAAGAAAAGGATGCATTTTGAAGGTTGCCTATCACGACCCGCTCTCCCCGCTTCCTGATAAAAAGTTTCGATGGAAGGAGTCAACTCAGTGTGAACGGTATAGCGGATATTTTCTTTGTCTATCCCCATACCGTAACCTTTTGTGACCACCATTACGGGCTTTATGTTGTCTTTGAAATCTTCAGCGTTCTGAGCACACTGTTCATTCCATTCCTCCTTGGAAAAACGCGCTTCGCCATATTTTGCAGGAATCTTGCTACTATTGGTGGGTATCACCAGAGGAAGTTCAGCGGTAAGCTTTTCGGCCACGGCCCAAGTTCCGGTTTTAAAGTTTACTACATTGGCACAAAATATCAGACCGGACTGAGTTTTTTCACCCTGGTTGGCTCTGAAAAAATCATCCTTAGGCACGCGCAAATCGACAGAGAGACTCTCCATTTCGCCTGGCAACTTTTCAGTTACATACTTAACAAGGTGTTGAATTTTCTCTTCGTCTTCCTTAATCCCAGGAATTTTCTTTACTGTAAATTTCAGCTCTGGTCTGTCCAGATCCGAGGTGTCTACCAGCGCATCGTCACCTTGGATATCAAGGATGTCTTGCACATCCTCCAAAACATCTCTACTCGCAGTACCAGTTACAGCCATGGTAGGAGGAATGTGGCCCGAAGCGGACCTACAGAAAGAGTCTATGGTTCTGCTAAGGGTCAAGTATGCAGGCCTGAAATCATGCCCCCATTCAGACACGCAATGAGCCTCATCAATGACAATGGAGGATAACAATCCATCATCACTCATGGTTTTCAAAGCGCTTTGAAACCCTTCATTTTGAAAACGTTCGGGTGTCACATACAGCATTGCGTACTGATTTTCGTTGAAACGATTTGTTACCTCTGTTTTCTGGTGCGGTTCTTGGTCACTGGAAATATGTCCCACATAGTCGATTCCAAAACGCTGACCCAAGTTCGTTACCTGATCGTCCATGAGTCGCTTGGTGGGGTGTTACCACAATACCACACCCCGGACGCAGCAAAGTAGCGAGTTGGAACGCGATCGATTTTCCTGCTCCAGTGGGCAACAGAAGGATGGAACTCTTTCCCTTTAGAGCTCGCTCAATTATCTGCCACTGTCCCTCTCGAAAGCTTGGCTTTCGAAAAACATAATTGAGGAACCATTCAGCACTGGCTTCGCTGACATCTTTGGGTTTCTTAAATGATTTGGATCGCCCAGAATTTCGAGTATACAGTGCTCCATCGGGAAGTACAGTGTCCGTCACGACATAGAGAGAAGGGTGCTCTGGTCCGTCCCAATTACTCCCGAAAGCTATCGAAAAATCTTTATCAGAAATCTTCGAAAAATCTTCAGTTTCTCGAATAACAGGATTCCAGTCAGAGATTTCAACATCCCGAACCCCAGCCAAATTGTTGAGTAAATCCTTCAAGCAATCCAGAGCCAACTCCAAGTACTCTTTCTTTTTCTTGTCGTCGCTCAAGACTTCTGGGAGTTTCACAAGAATTCGTGGAGTTCCCACCGTAGGAATATTTCCTGTAATGAGAGCGTGTAGCAATGAAACTTGAAGTTGGTGGATGACCCGATACCATCGCAGTTCATTAGGAACCCGCTGGTGCCGAGGGCCCTCTCCAACTTCCGCCTCCCCCCCCATCTTTTCTTTCACTTCACGACATTCGGCCAATTTAGCCAAGTACTCTTTTCCCTCTGTTTTCTTATCACGAAATTTTTCTTTCACTTCACGACATTCGGCCAATTTAGCCAAGTACTCTTCACTCTTAGCGTCACTAATTTTTCCTTTTACAGCAAGCTTTCTTACGTTTTCCTCCATCTGGCCCAAATCCCAGTCCTCACGATCCTGTAAATTGGGATAAAATATTTTTTTGTATTCAACCTCTGGAGTCCTCCAGTTCGTAAGGTTTTTCCTGAATTGTTTCTCCATCCTGTCCAAATTCCAGTCTTTAGGTTCAAAGGAGGGACCGAATATTTTCTTATATTTGGGCTTTAGTCTTGGGAGAAGGCCTTCGTCCGACTGAGGTTGACTGGATTTTTCCTCTAAGAAGAGCAAAAGTTTGTCGTACACAGCTCCATCCAAATCGTCCGCTGGAATACGAAAAGTGATGATGCCTTCGTCTTTTAGCGTTGTGTCCCTGTCTTTGTCCTTCGTTTCTTGGACTGGTTCTTTGTGCTGTGAGCCATCCACTTCGATTACTACCGGTTTAGTCTCCGCATGAGTGGCCAACAAATCACAACGTTCCTTCTTTTCTGGTATGGAACCCTTGGATATAGATGCCAGATACACCTGCGACTGAAATGTCCAACCCAGTTCTTTTTCACGGTTCCATTTCAATAACTTGTCGATTAGATCTTTTTCCGGTTGGGAATCCGTCTCCCAGGGCTCATGCGGAGAAGTTGGCCTTGCCAGTAGAGTCGACAGTGACAAAGTCTTCAGAAATTTAGTGCCCAGCTTCTTTTCCACTTCCTGAAAGCATAAGGGGGTGCTACCCCTCAAAAGTAAGGATTCTGCCAAGCTGTAAAGTCCGACTAATTCTGTTTTTTCTTGCTTATTTTTCTTTGTTGGATAATCGATCCGCCACTGCACAGATTTCTGCACCAATTTCGAATCCGTATCTCTTCGAGAAAATTTCTTTACCGCTTCCTCTGGCATACCAACAGATTGATAGAAAATGCACCTTCTACGTTTTTCTTTATCTGTCAGAGCACGAAATTTTAGAGACATCGTATGTCACCTAGATCAGCAATCAGAATTTTCTAAATTAGCCAAAAGAAATATAGGGAGCCCTTGATGATCCTACGGTTGATATTCCTACCATGCCAGCATCTCTCGAAATTCTTAACGACCAAGATGACTAGACTGATTTCAGTCTAGTCATCTGTTCTGAAACTCCGTCGCTATCATTAACCACCTCTTGCTTGGAATTAACAAAACTACCCGTCTGACACGTTGCTTGTATAAAGTGGCTGATACTCGACAAGCAGCACTAGAATGGAAGTGGAGGAAGCTCACACACTTTCTTTTCTACCTTTTCAGGGGCTGCAGGCACAGGTGTATCGAGATTCAGTTTGCAACTCTTATACTGCGTCCCGGCCTTAGATGTCCGTTCCCACCCTGCCACACGCAGAACAACCATCTGTCCTGTATCGGAGCGCTCCACAATCGCTTTCAATAACTCTTCTGACAATTCGATCTTACCCACTTCAGAGGGATGTCTATCTGTGGTGGCGTAATTGTTCTTGAATAAAGCAAAATTCACACTCGGGCCCTCGGGGTAATTCTTATCCTCGAAATTCATTGCTGTTTTACCAGGTCTCTCCATGTTATCCATACAATCCTCCAACGTTTATTAAACCACTTATCGCACTATCCTCGGCCCATACCTCTTTCGCACACTCTCAAAAATATCTTTGGCCGCCGCTGCCTGACTCGGAGTGAGTTTCCCCTCCCATTCTGAAAGGCTTTCTAAGAAATTGATTTCCCTTTCAGTAAGACGGTGTTGATACTTTTCGAGAATCTCCACGGGTGAAGGTATAGGGTTATTCAATCGATCACTCCTTGCTACCTGAAAGATGAAGGGGTTAGGTCCTTAATTTGACACCCATGTCAACCCCCCTCTAAATGACTATATCGCCACCGGGATCACGCTGTTTGAGGTCCTCCATAATCGCTTCTGACTCGCTCTCTTTTTGGACCTCAATACTCTCGTCCAATACAGCTGAGCTCCAAACCGGCTGGTCCCTCCGCTCGAACGCATGAAGAATTGATTTTTCTTCAGTGCCCTCGGGTAATTTAGTCAAGCTCACTTGGACCGCTCTACTGTCTGCGTCAGACACTAGAACAGCGACATCTCCTTCGATACGATCTACAGCCCAGATTCGTTTATCCATACTAGGCTCCCCCCGTACGTATCTCATAGCGACCGTCCGAATACCCGACGATCGTCACTGGACCCTGTTCGCGGGTCGTCATCACCGTGTCAGCGATATCTCTATAGGCTCGCAGCGCCTGGGGATGCGGGTGGCCATAGGTATTCACCCCGACCGAGATCACGACCACCTCGGGCTGTGCTTGCCCCAAAAATGCTGGCACGATGGCATCGGCAGCACCGTGATGTGGGGCTTTTAGTAGTGTTACATCGGGAACCACACCCTGATCGACCCAGTAGGTCAGCTCTTCAGTTTCCGAGTCGCCACTCAGGAATGCTGAGAAAGCACCGTAGCGCACCACCAGTCCGACCGAGCGATTATTCAAATCAGCAGAACCCGGCGGAAGGAGGGGTAGTACCTGGATCTCCGCGCCGCCCAGCTGGATGGTGCGAGGTTGGGCAACGAGGTAGGTGATCTCGGTCCTTTGCTGCAGTGTTTCGATCAGTTCCCTGTAGGTGACAGTCGTATGCGTGTCGGTGTTGTCCATATAGAACTGCACCGGATAGGTGTTTATCACTCCGACCATGCCACCGATATGATCAGCATGCGGATGAGACGCCGCCACCAACTCAAACCGTTCAATATTGAAATCGTCGAGTCCGTTAGGAAAATCATCGGGCCCTGCATCGACCAGTGCCGTTGCGCCCTCAGGAGTTCGAATCAGGACGCCGTCCCCCTGACCCACATCGAGGAACGTGATCTGAATCGCGTCTGACTGAAGATCGCCTGGATCAGTAGCGCCCTGAGCGGAACAGGACAAAAAGAGTAGGCACGCCAAGAACCATTTCAGTGGATTGGACCGTTCGCTTCCGACAGAACTGAATGTCGTCATCGGCTCCTCCTTTCCAGAGCGTTTACAATGCCAGCTGGTACCAAATGTCGCCCAGGTTCAATATCTCTGTTACGCGCCAGTAGTCTTCGTGCTTCCTTAGTCTAATCTCCATCACATGGGCTTCGCCATCGGGATCCACAAACTCAA
The DNA here is from genome assembly GCA_045561015.1 of Longimicrobiales bacterium. Taxonomy (GTDB): domain Bacteria; phylum Gemmatimonadota; class Gemmatimonadetes; order Longimicrobiales; family Gaopeijiaceae. Next base: position 4,991 of record JBJKYO010000037.1, read on the forward strand.
GTCCCAACGTGGCCTCCGAGTCTTCTTCTTCTAGGTACTTCATGCTGGCCGTCGAAAGAATCTCCCCGGCACCTACCAGGGGTTCTAGATCGAAGTCGAACGGTAGCAATCCTTCCTCATCTTCCTCGGAAGGCTCTTCGAGGAATGCTCCCCCCTCAACATATTTTTCTACTTGGTTTTTTACGGTCGCAACCACAGCTGGTTTGGCCAATTCTAATAGACCTCTGGGCATCGGACCTAAATCAATCAAAGCATTGTCGGCCACCACGTCCAATGCACCCTCGGTAAGAGTTTCCAGATCGACGTGTTTTTCAAAAAGATACCAGTCACTGGTGTCGAGGGCCTCTTTAATCTGCATGAGACTGTACTCTGGACTCGATTTCCAACGATCAGAGAAATTAGAAATGCCCATCCCCACGGCGACCCCTCCAACTACCAAAAAGAGAGCTAACCATTTTTTCATGAGTCTATCCTCTAGTTTGTAATCGCTTTAAAGTCCTGGGCAATTGAATTTTGATGAGATACAGACCGGCCACCGAAACGACCAGGGCCACTAAGAGTACCAGCCCCCAGAATAACGACCAAAGTTGACTTTGGTCCAGGATTGGAGCTGCCAGAGGTACTGCGATACGTGTAACTATTTCTGCGAACAATGCTGCGATCAATCCAACATATGACCATGCCATCCAGTTGGAATGCCACACCATCCAATTCTGCTTAGGTACCCGAGCGAGCACATGAAACATGGCCATCCCCAGCGTGATAGCGCTCAATAAAGCGAACCAGTGCAGACCATTAAAGGCTCCCGTGAGGTCATAGATGGAAAAAGAAGTGACAACCACACCAGCCATCGACGTGAAGTAAATATGGCCCAGAGTCCGATGCCAACGAGTCCCCTTGGTGTTCAGAAACACAATCGCTCCCGCGAACACCGCGATCAACGAAAAAACAGTGTGGACCTGCCCTAAGACGCCCAAATTAGTCGTCCTCGCTCCCCGTATTTTCGAGGTGCTCGTCAATTGTTCGGGAACAGTGGTCTGAGCCTTCCCGCCATTCACCCTCTTGGATCAGCTGATAACAGATCCTTCCAGTCTTGCTATCCATGATCCACCAGTACACGACGTCTTCGCCGTCGTTCGTCCCTTCGTGCTCGGATATCAGTTCGTAGCGACTGTCTTCCAGTAGCAGGTCATAGTCTTCTAAACCGTACTCTTCACATCCGAACATCACCAGGACCATAGCCAACAGGAAATATTTTTTCATCAGAACCTCCAGTTAAATATCACCCTCTGGAAATCTAAAACTCAAATTCAATGCTGGAAGGACAGTCTTCTTCCAATCCCACCGTCCTCGTGTATTCCCTTGTAGCAAATTCATACAAACAGGTCTTTATATCTCCGGAAATAGATTCGCTATTCAGCTCTGCGGTTCCGCCCATGGGGTCTGGAAGATCCACACACTTATATAGCACTGTGCTGGAAATGATCACCAACAATACCACCATTAATTTCTTCACAGGCAATCTATCCTCACTCCGAAGCACCAGATTATAAAACTATTCATAAGTAAAAACTTCTTCTAAAGGGATTCCAAATACGTTCGATATCTTAAAAGCAACCTCTAGTGACGGGGAGTACTTACCTTTTTCAATGGCAAACACAGTTTGACGAGTCACACCAATCTTATCTGCTAACGTCAGCTGAGACATCTCCCCTGCCTCAAATCTCAACCTTCTAATGTTGTTACTCAAGCTCTTAGACAACTTATATACCCCTGCGGTAGTGATAGAGTTGTGTGCCAAAATGAATCACCTCAGATAGGACAAAGAACAGCAGCAGCAAATGTGCGATGTATATGGGAGACGAAAAGATATAATGCTGCAATGAGAAACGGTCAGAGATAGACGGAATTCCTGAGCTTTCAAATAAAAGTTGGACCAAGATAAACCAAACCCCAATACACAAAGTCCAATAACTATTTCGATAGGATTTAGTATCTATGAGCTTATCTCTTTCATCTACTAGACCAGCCTCACCTTTCTTTTGGAAAAACCATGCAATAATCCCCTCCAATATCGCAATGAGAATGATGACGCGAATAACATCATTAAAGCCGATCTGCTCACTTGAGTTCGCAGTTACATTTGAAAACACGCCAAAAAAATACCACCCAAAGATCAATAGGGTGACGACCAGAGAAATGATCAGACTTTTTTCTTTATTGGACAAATCCATTAGTAACTCCATGTATACATATATTTACATAATGTAAAATATTTTTTACATACTATCAAGGAGCATTTCGGGTTTGTTTCCGTTAAAGCTTTTAGGGTCCTTTGTCCTTATTTACACCAGACGGAAAATATGGTCGAATAGTTTTCTGCTAAGGCTGAAAATTTCACGAATCCGTCGAATCTCTGGTCGGCCATCTCTGGATCAGTTGGACGCAATCTCTCGGATTCACTTATCAAGGAAGCGGCGATCCCCAACCATCGACCTGTCGCATCAAACGTTGCCTGACACTCCGCTTCATTCAATAGCACCGGAGGACGGACCTGTCCCTCCATCTCCACGTTTTGCACCAACAAAGCAGCAACAATAAGACTGCTCGCCAAGATTCCAGCCTGAAATGTACTCATAATTTTTCTCCCTTTAAAATTGCCTGCAAAATCTGTCTCGTACTCTGGTTAGATCATTATTCCCTGCTGAATACGCATTTCTCAATAATACTGTGAGTTGCGAATTTTCTTCGGAACGGTTGATGGTAAACAGTCCGTAATCATTGCCCTCTCGATCCACAACGATCGGAGGGCTACTGCCAATACGATTCCAAGGGCTGACCCTCGAATTCCGATTGCCGTAGCGACTCTGTCGATTCCAGATACTCGCCTGAGACATTTCGTTGCCGTAGGGACCGAATTCGTTGCACACGGACTCCTCTTCCACCAGTCCGCAACTCAGACAGCCCAGGAATTGATCGCTGTTCTCACCGCCGTAAAGCAATAACTGGGCCCCTAAATCTCCAGCGAATACAAACAAGATGCCGACCAAGAATATTTTAGCCATCAGACAACCCTCTATTTCGTACCGTCACAGAACGAATGACCAACAATCCTATAATCTGGATTGTCAGGGCCAGTAAGACAATCCAGTTTTCTCCTGTGAGACCCGCCAGAATAAAGGCCGACATACTAATCAACCCATTAAAAAGCGCATACGGCAATTGAGTACGGAAATGTTCTATCTGAGCACAACTCGCACCTATGGAAGAAAGGATCGTCGTCTCCGAAATGGGTGAGCTATGATCTCCGAACAGCCCGCCTGACAGCACGGCCCCAATACAGACATGGGTTGGCGCTCCTAGCGCGATTGCAGTGGGAATCACCAAGGGGAACATGATCGCAAAGGTTCCCCACGAAGAGCCAGTAGCAAAGGATATGATGGCTGACAATATGAAGACGACCAAAGGCAACATCCAACCCGGCATCCCTCCCTGGGCCACACTAGCAATATAGTCTGCCGCACCAAGCTCCCTGCCGATGTCACTTAGTGCCCAGGCTAAGATCAGGGTGACCGCTACCAATGTCATATTACTCATGCCCCTAAGGTAAATCTCAACGCTACCGAGAATATTACGAACCTTGTACGAGAACATTAAGAAAATCAGGACCGCCGCCGCACAGAAATAGGCTGTTGAGAGTCCTGCCCTGAAATCCGTACCTGATACCTGAGAAAAAGGGAATCCCAAAGGAACGAGCATGACGCAAAGAACGGTAGCCATGACCAATAGAGGCGCCCAAACCAGAATCGGCCTGGCATTGGGATGTGTAAAAGCCTCGAATCGCTCTTCCACTGCCTTGCCCGACATATCGATTGGTCGGTCGTCGACTTTCGCCATGGTTCCAAAATCAAAACGCATCAGGGCCAACCACGGGACCATGAAGACCGCGAGCCATGCATAGAACTGAAAGGGGATGGCACTGACAAAAACAGAAAATTCACTTT
>JBJKYO010000038.1:0-82674 GCA_045561015.1 Longimicrobiales bacterium
TTGACGGTGAAGGGGTTGTAGGCGAGCAGCCCACATTAGATCCTGGTTATTCACATCATTACCAAAGTTTTTGTGTTTTGAGTTCACCAATCGGTTTTATGGAAGGTTATTATACCTTTATCGATTCTGATGGCAGGGAATTCAAAGTGACTGTCCCTCGCTTTGATCTGCGGGCTCCTTGGGGTGGTGATAGTGGGAGCATTTCTGGCTCCTTGAATTGATATCTAGGTCGATCAAGGATTCACTCTAGGACAGAAACACACTTAACACAGCTTGACTCTTGGTGTTTTCAGGGATCCAGTTATCTTTCTCTGTCCTAACATCCCGGTAGCATTATTCCCACTTTATTTGGGAGGTATAGTGTCTGATTCCGTCGCAGTTGACGCCAAGCGAATTCTTTTACGCTACGGTGCCCCTATCAATATTTTAGAGGAAGTTCCTGACGAAGACCGAATAACTTTGGCTAGAGAGATAGCAAAAACGGATCTGCCGAAGAGGGAAAAATTACTGCAGGAGCTACTCGCTCAAGGCGGCTACGGGAATGAAGAAGATGTATGAACATCTGCCACCCATAAATTAACATTCTTGGTACTTTCAAGTTGAGATTATAGTCACTTGCCTTTGCTTTTCGAGGTACAGCTGCACTTGTGTGCTTACTCGGCTGGTCTCCAAATGAGTATGCCACTCTAGGTCTGCCAGTTCTTCATCAATATAGATTTGGCCAATCTTATTTCCAGAAAGAATAGGTTGAAATACAAGATTTAGAGGCACTCTCCCTCTTTTTTGTTCAAATACAAAAGCACACTCGCTTTCTTTCTTTTTATAAGAAAAATCCATAGTGTCTTGGCCTAAAGGTAGATTTTCAATCTTAAAATAGCTCAAATCATCAGGAATATTGGGGCTAAGAGTGACTCGTCCAGATGGAACGTCAGGTACTATGCCTGCTAAACCGTAAAGGAAGCAGGTGGTGAGGAGTGAGGCTAGGAATAGGTGATCGGTAGAACCTTTTTGCTTCAGTTTTACTGAATCGACAAGTCTTCGATTGAGTCGTCTACAAAACCCAAAGAGTTGATCAGGGTTCAGATCATTTTCTCTCTGGTATCTAATGCCAAGGATGGTAGCCAATTGTTCCGGAGTTTCAGGGAGTATGGATACCTGCGTGTCTAGTCTTTGGATTTTACAATTGTCATAAGAGAATTCTTCCCCTCCGACGTGTTGTTCAAATCTCTGAGCGGAGTCAGCGTCTCTGCGACTATGGTAGGCAGCGATCAAAGCACGGCTTCCCAGATTCTTGTAAATGCTTGAAAAGGATGTGTCCTGCTCCAGTTCATGCCTCCACTTTTTAATCTGTAGATCCAGTTCGTTCAGTATGTAGTCATCTCCAGTCCATGCAACATAGGCACCGCAGGCCCAACCAAAAGCTGGTTTGTTAATAAGAGCTTTTAAGCCCGAGTAAGCCATGGGGTAATTTCCCACACACAACCATCCTAGGGTGAGGTCTAATATTTCTAATTCGTTGAATGTTTTGGTTGTGTTCCGTGTTAAATCTGACGAACCTAAGAGGATGTTCTTGGACTGCTCCAACCCACTATTTAAAGGGCCGATTTCTGTGTCGAGCGTGAGGGATGCAGTCATAGGAGACATGGGTTGGTATGGTCGTTAGCGTCTTATCATGAGTTGGCTATACTATTCCAGCAATACTATATGACTTAACTATAACGTAAAGGAAGGTGAGCTGGCATTTGTTATGAAGTGACATTTGGCGATTATCCTTTCAGTAAATGGTAAGTCTTATGCCACAGTAGAATACTGTTAGGATGATGTGAAAGAAAATTCACTACTGCAAGGAGAATAAGCGGTGTTCAAATTAAAATATGGGTGGTTCCTAGCCACCTTTTTGCTTTTCGTAAATCCAGGAACCTCAGTAGGCCAGTCATACGATGTGATAATCCGGAATGGTAGGATCCTTGACGGTACAGGAAATCCATGGTTTAAAGGAGATGTGGGTATTGATGGCAAGATGATATCGGCCATCGGAGATTTGGGAGAAGCTGTGGCAAGGCGGGAGGTGGATGCTTCGGGGTTGTATGTGACGCCAGGCTTTATAGATACTCATTCCCACGCTGGACCTGGACTGACTACGGAGGTTTTGAGTGAAGCTCATCCACTCTTAGCTCAAGGAATTACAACTGTTCTTATTAATCCTGATGGCGGAGGGATGGTCGACCTTAGGGATCAAAAAGAACAGTTGAAGAAGCACGGTATTGGGGTAAATGTAATTCAACTTGTACCCCACGGTTCAATACGAAGGTCGGTCATGGGAGCAGAGGATAGAGTCCCGACCGAATCAGAGATGTCGAGGATGCTTGATCTTGTTCAGAGCGGCATGGAGGAAGGAGCCTTTGGTCTGTCTTCAGGGACTTTTTATGTGCCAGGGAGTTATTCTGATGCTTCCGAAATCGAGGAAATGGCTAAAATAGCTGCTCAATATAGAGGAATATATACCAGTCACATCCGTGATGAATCCAATTATACGATTGGGTTGATTGCATCCGTGGAAGAGGTGATCAATGTGGCTAGAAATGCTGAGATTCCTTCAGTGATTACTCATGTTAAGGCACTGGGTCCACCAGTCTGGGGCTATGGTAGTGCGGTAGTCAGAAAAATTGAAGCTGCTAGAGAGGAAGGCCTGGAAATTTATGCTGATCAGTATCCTTATTTGGGTTCCTCCACGGGACTTTCAGCTGCATTGCTTCCCCGCTGGGCCCAATCAGGCGGGGCTGATTCACTATTGAATCGACTAGATAGACCTGGGGTGAGAGAAGATATTATGGCGGCTATGGAAGACAATTTAGCACGCAGAGGCGGAGCAGACCGTATCCAGTTCAGAAGGGTGACCTTTGATCAGAAAATAGAAGGGAAATTACTTTCGGATGTGGCAGAGGAAAGAGGACAATCAGCATTGGAATTGGCTACTGAGGTGATTGGGAAAGGCGGTGCAAGTATAATTTCGTTCAACATGTTCAAGGACGATCTTGAAACCCTAATGATTCAACCATGGACTATGACATCTTCTGACGGAGGTTTGGCTACTTGGATGGAAGGAGTGCCCCATCCAAGATCTTACGGTGCGTTCCCAAGGAAGATTCGCAAGTATGTGTTGGAGGACGAAATAGTCAGTCTTGCTGAAGCAGTTAGAAGTATGACTGGTCTTCCCGCGCAAGCTTTTCGTATTAAAGGTAGAGGTTTATTGCGTGTCGGATCTTACGCAGACCTGTTGGTACTGGACTTAAAGAGGATCAATGACCCAGCTACATTCACGGAACCTCACCAGCTAGCAGAAGGGATGGTGGAAGTATTTGTGGGTGGTGAAGCTGCAGTGTCAGGCGGTGAATTCACAGGTGTTACGGCTGGTGAAATTATAACTAGGAATTAGGCGTAAAAGGAGAAAGCAATTGGTGAATAAAAAATGCTGGCCTCCTACCTTTGGCGAATCGGTTCGGGTGCTCGAGGAAGGCGGCTAATAAAGATAGCCTTATAGTGTTGAAATTGGCCTTATAGTGATCGTACCCGTAATCATATAAACAGTATTTTGCTCTTCCGATGAGTGCTGTATGTTGAATAATGAGCACTCTCTTGAGTACGCTAATAGCAACGGCTTTGACTGAATACGAGTGTACACCTTTCTAGAGCACCTTCTCATTACTCATTGGACACGACTATGCCTCGATTTTTAGGAAACGCCATATTGGTTGTGATAGTATTTTCCCTTTCCACTCTAGTCGAAGCACAACAACCCCCTCCTGTTCCAGCTTCAGATTACGGGAAATTCGAGAATTTAGGTGAGTTTAAACTATCTCCAGATGGGAACTGGTTAGTTTCTTCTGTAACTCGCGTTGATGGAACCACCGAATTAAGACTAAAGCGTTCGGACGGTAGGGGTGAGGAAATTGTCTTGGAACATGGGATGTTACCAGAATTCAGTGCAGATGCTGACTGGATGGCTTACAGATCAGGAGTGCATCCTGAAGTAAGTCCTGAATCCGAAGAGCCAATCCATGACAAGCTTGGACTGGTGAACCTCATCACTGGAGCGGACACTGTTCTTTTCACGATAGAAAACTTTGCATTCCAAGCGACAGGGCCTTGGCTCGCGGCGCTCCGCCCCGTTCCTGAGTAGTCCTCCTCCTCCGACCTGGTAGTCATGAATCCATCGGATGGAAGCCAGACTTTTCTAGGCAACGTAGATACTTATCATTGGCAAAACCCAGGTGATTTTCTTGCTGCAACCATCAAGAGTTCTCAAGGAACGGGAAACGCAGTGATCATCCTAAATCCTTCTAGCCAAACAAGAAAAATACTTGATTCAGGAGATGGAGCCTACAATGCTCTAACTTGGAGAGAGGGTTCGAACCAACTTTCTGTAATGAGGGCTGTGAGTGTCGATGGGATGATTGATCATTCGAACGATGTTCTTAATTGGACAGATGTAACTGATCCAATGAGCCTAATGACCTTTTACTCGCTAGATCGGACCGAGTTGTCCAAAAATCTTCGAATAACTCATTACGATGAGTTTGAATACAATTCAAATGGCAAAGCACTCCTCTTCGGAGTTAAGAATTGGGATAAGGAAGAAAACCTTGAGGAAGAAGATGAAGACAGCGATGTAGGTGAGTCAGATGTCCAAGTTTGGCACTGGGGTGATGACCAGATCATCAGAAGCCAAGAATATGGAGCGAACCAGCTAGCTCAACGTAGTCACACTACTATTTGGGATTTGAATACAGACGAAATCAATGTTCTAGGAGACGAACTAGATGAATCAGTCGAAGTAGTCAATGACACTTGGGGGGTCGTTTCCGATTTCGATCCTTATGCTTTTGAACGTCGCTTTGGGGATGGTTCAGCCGACATTTACCGAGTTAATCTGCAGACTGGATTCAGAGATTTAATAGTCGAAAAGGCTGAATTTGGTATTCAGTCACATTTTGAGAGCAACCATATTGTCTTTTACCATGGTGATCAGTGGTTGAGTACAGAATTGACGACCTTAGAAACGAATATCCTGGCAGGCGGTCAAAATTTCACGCAATCTGTGGAGGATCATGACTATCCAGGCACAAGACCGTCATGGGGTTTTGGAGGCTGGGTTAAAGACTCGGACATGGTCTTACTTTATGATAAGCATGACATTTGGATGGCAGATTTGGATGGGCCAAACCACTCAGTCCTGACCAATGGAGTCGAAGAGGATAAGATCTATCGTTTAGTGCATATAGATCCCGAACTTTCACGAAACGATCCGCATGTCTTGAATTTTAATGAACCACTTTGGGCCTCAGTAAGAAACGAGCGAACTAAGGATACTGGCTATGTGACAATCGATTTGTCCACGAGAGAAGTAATCAATCTTGTCAACGAACCAGCAGCTGTCAGTGCGCTTGCCAGAGCTGAGAGTTCAGAAGTATACGCTCTGCGAATAGAGACTTGGGAGGATTCGCCCAATGTGTTCGTTGCTGGTCCTGACTTAGAAGACCTGACTCAGGTTACTAAGACCAACCCGTTTCAGAAGGAGTATGCTTGGGGAAAATCAAGGCTAATTGAATACACAACCGATGCAGGCCACGATCTACAAGGCATACTGATCTACCCCGCAAACTTCGACAGTAGTGAGACATATCCCTTAATACTATACCAGTATGAGCGACTTTCTGACGGACTTCACCGCTATCAAGTGCCCAGTGAACGAGTCTATTACAGCCATCAGGCTTGGTCACAAAATGGATATTTTGTTCTACTTCCCGATATAGTTTATGAGCCAGGGCGACCGGGTCCTTCTGCCCTCGATGCGGTCGAAAGTGTACTGGATACAATAGAAGATATAGCATATATAGACTCCAATAGAATCGGGTTGATAGGGCATTCATGGGGTGGATATCAGGCCACCTACCTACCCACTCGAACAGATCGCTTCGCAGCATCTGTAGCTGGAGCAGCGATAACTAATTTCTTGAGCTTTATGGGTGCAGTTCACTGGAACGGTGGGCTTCCAGAAACAGGTCACTGGGAAACCGGCCAGGCTCGCATGGCTGTTCCTTATTGGGAGAGCATGGAGACACACCTCGAAAGTTCTCCCGCTAATTTTATAGCAGACCTAAACACTCCAATGCTCCTAATGCACGGAGATGCTGATGGAGTAGTCGATTTCTACCAAGGCTTAGAATTTTATAATTATGGACGCCGAGCAGGGAAAGAAGTGGTCTTGCTCGTTTATCCTGAAGCGGACCATGGACTGCGCGTGGAAGAACAGCAAGTAGATTATCACCGGAGGATTTTGGATTGGTTCGGTCATTACCTGAAGGGAGATCCAGCTGAAACTTGGATTACAGAGGGTGAAACTTGGATCCAAAGATCACGGAGGATCGGCAGTTAGATTAGTAAATAATAAGAACTCTTCCAGGTAGGGCATCCAGGCCAAGTGTATTGAAGATATGGCCACTACAAATACAATTCCTGCAGTTAAGTAGCACAACAAGTAGGGATGTTCCTCTTTTATTAGTATTTCTATACTACTTAGACACAGACACTTTATCACAGTGGCCAACTAGTAACCAGGGGTTTTTCAATGGGACATATTCGCCAATTCATGGAGCGCAATTATCGACATTTTAATGCGAAAGAAACACTTGCGACTGCGAAAGCGTATTGTGAACACCTGGATAACGGTGGGAAGATGCTAGTAACCTTGGCAGGAGCTATGTCTACAGCGGAGCTTGGGATCAGTCTCGCACGTATGATACGGGAAGAAAAGGTCCATGCTATTTCCTGTACGGGTGCCAATTTGGAAGAGGATGTTTTCAATCTAATGGCTCATGGAGAGTATGAGATCATTGATAATTGGAGGGAGTTGAGCAAGGAAGAAGAGGAACATATGTACGATAGAGGGATGAATAGGGTTACAGATACTTGTATACCCGAAAACGTGATGAGAAACCTTGAAGATCTTCTCGTGGAAGTTTGGCAAAAAGCATCTCAGTCAGGAGTAAGGAAATTTCCTTCAGAATTTCTTTTCCAGATTTTGGATAGTCCAGGGATGGCTGGTCAGTTTCAGATAGACCCCGAGGATTCCTGGGTGCTAGCTGCGATGGAAGCAGACATCCCTGTTTACGCTCCAGGCTGGGAAGACTCAACCATGGGAAATATTTTTACGGCTAACATAATGAGAAAAAAGGTAGACAGTCATTTGTGTGTAAAGTCGGGGACCGAACAGTTTCAGCACTTGTTGGAGTGGTATATTAGCAACACAACCAATCTGCAAGATCAGTGCCCTATAGGTTTGTTCCAAATCGGCGGAGGGATAGCGGGGGATTTCGCTATTTGTGCAGTGCCCTGCATTCTCCAGGACCTCAAAAGGGAAGTGCCGGCTTGGAAGTATTTTGCACAGATCACAGATGCCATCCCTTCATATGGAGGCTATTCCGGAGCCTTTCCTGAAGAAAAAATTTCTTGGGGGAAAATCACTAAAGCCACACCTAGTTTTTCGATAAATAGCGATGCATCAGTAGTCGCACCGTTAATCTTCGGTTATGTCCTTGACGACTAATAGTCGCTTCCTGTCTTCCTTACTTCCTTCAATCTTACGAGTTTTCATCTGGGCTTAAGAAGCTGTTTACGATCCGGTCATAAGAGGGTCTTCTTTTTTGGAAAAAATATTTGGCAACAATATGAACATAACCAATATTGCGATCATAGCTCATGTGGATCATGGCAAGACAACTCTTGTGGATCAGATGCTAAAACAAACGGGAGTCTTCAGGGAAAACGAAAAGATCCAGGAACGGATTTTAGACTCCAATCCTCTCGAAAAAGAGAGAGGAATCACTATCCTTGCCAAGAATACTTCTATCAGTTGGAAGGGTAATAAGATTAACATTGTTGACACTCCAGGTCACGCTGATTTTGGAGGGGAAGTAGAACGGATTCTCAGAATGGTAGATGGGGTCTTATTGCTTGTGGATGCGGCTGAGGGTCCAATGCCTCAAACCAGATTTGTTACCAGGAAGGCTGTAGAATTAGGGTTGCAGCCTATAGTTCTCATTAATAAGATGGACAGATCCGACGCACGGTCCTCTCAAGTCCACGACGAGGTTTTAGAACTACTCCTAGACCTTGATGCTTCTGAAAAACAGTTGGACTCGCCATTCTTATACGCTGTAGGGCGTGATGGTTGGGTGACTCCTGACCCAGCACTAAGAGGGGATGACCTCAGTCTGCTTTTCGACACTATTATAGACCGCATACCGAATCCTATAGTAGATCCGGCGGGTCCGTTTCAGATGCTCATATCTACATTGGATCATTCGAACTATGTGGGTCGAATTGGGATTGGCAGAATTGAGCGTGGCTCTGTCGCTGTGGGAGATCCCGTCCTGCTGTTGCCTCTCGGTGATCCGGGGACAGTCGCAGTGGAAGAAGGCACAAGGGCTAGAGTTACCAGATTGTATGGTTTTGAGGGACTAGAAAGGACAGAGATCGAAAATGCGACTGCTGGAGATATAGTGGGTATCGCTGGTCTCGATGGTGTAGAAATAGGAAAAACTATAGCGGATGTTGAAATTGCAGAGAGATTGAAAGGGATTGCAGTTGAGGAGCCTACACTCTCTGTCGATTTTATGGTAAATAATTCTCCTTTTGCAGGAAAATCTGGAAGATTTGTAACAACCAGACAAATCAGAGAGAGACTTTTAAAAGAACTAGAGAGAAATGTAGCTCTGAGGGTCCAAGAAGATCGATCTCCAGATACCTTCACTGTTTCGGGCAGGGGTGAGCTACATCTGACGATTCTAATGGAAACAATGAGAAGAGAAGGATATGAATTCCAGGTCTCTAGGCCTCGTGTTATCAAGAAGAATAGCTCGAATGGAATTCTGGAGCCTTTTGAAGAAGTTGCCGTGGAGATCCCCGAGGCATACGTCGGTGCAGTTATGGAAAAAATGGGCCCCCGTAAAGGTGAAGTGATAGAGATGAAGAATACAGATTCCGGCACTGTTCATCTAAGGTTTAAAGTTCCAACAAGAGGGCTTTTTGGATACAGATCAGAATTTCTGACCGATACCAGAGGTGAAGGGACTTTGCACCACAGATTTTTAGAGTATGGAAGTCATGTGGGAGAATTGGTAGGGAGAAAAAGAGGCGTCTTGGTGGCGGACAGGCAAGGAGTATCTGTAGGGTTTGCTCTTTTTAATTTGCAGGAGAGGGCAAAGATGTTAGTAAGGCCGGGGGATCCTGTCTATTGTGGAATGGTTGTAGGTGAAAATGCACGTCCAGGAGACATGGACGTCAATGTGTCTAAAGAGAAAAAGTTAACCAATATGAGGACTACATCATCTGACGAAAACATCAAATTGGAACCACCATTACAGTTGACATTAGAATTGGCTTTGGAGTTCATAGCCGAGGATGAATTGATAGAGGTAGTTCCAGATGCAATCCGTTTGCGGAAGAGACACCTCGACCCAGTAATCAGGAAGAAAATGGCCAAAACAAAGGCAGCTCAATGATGCGGAAACGTTATATGAATGCACCGACATTCCTAGAATATATGGAAACTGTTGAGCAAAATACTGAATTATGGAAACAGATATACAAAAGAGTTGAGATAGCAGATGAGGTCTTGCAGGAGTTACAGGGATGCCAAAGTAGATGGTACTTGTTGGTTCTTTCGGAGGATTGGTGCAGTGATGCGGTCAATCTAGTGCCAGTAGTAGCCTGCTTAGCGAGGGATGCTCACAACTTGGACCTTCGTGTCCTGGCGAGAGATGAAAATTTAGATATTATGGACACCCATCTAACTAACGGTAGAAGCCGATCGATTCCAGTAGTAATCCTATTAGATGAAGATTTTGTTGAAAAAGGCTGGTGGGGCCCCAGGCCAGCTTCTATACAAAAGTGGTTCATGGAAAAAGGTATGAATATGACTTCTCCTGAACGTTCGAAACATACTCGTCGCTATTATGCCAAGGACAAAGGAAGAACTATGGTCAGCGAGATTATGGATTTGATTAGATCTGCTTCGTGATTAAGAAGATTCGTTGTATCTGATTAATAATTTATTGGGGAATGACATTGAATTTCTGAAGAACCTTTTTGAGCGCAGTTAGGTCAATAGCATCTGCAGTCCTTCCCATTCCTGACACCGTGGTGGCTTTTAAGATTGAGTTATAAATAGCTTCTTCAGTTGCCTCTACCACACTTTGGAATAGAGCCGACATTTGATCGTTGGAGATTTCGTCCAACTGCAATCTGGTCTGATTTAATGGTCGTCTTACCTCCTTGGATGTTGAGAATGCAATCACATAGTCCCCGCTTCCATTGCCGGCAAAGGAGCCAGTCCTGGAAAGTCCCATTATTGCTCTTCTAGCGAGTCTTTCAAGTTTGAGAGGAGAGAGAGGTGCATCGGTGGCTATCACTATCATTATTGATCCTTGACCTTCATCGCTGCTTTCCCATCCATCCAACCCTGTTTGAGGATCACTTTCAAGATTGAGGGTTTCTCTGAATGAATACCGCCCGAGTTCTTGGCCAACAGGGGCGCCATCGATAGTCAGTATTCCACCAAAGTTAGATTGTACAAGTGCTCCTATCGTAAATCCCCCTAAATTTTCAGGTAAAACTCGACTACTTGTTCCAATACCGCCTTTCCAACCGAAAGCTCTGGTCCCTCGCCCAGCACCCACTGATCCTTCTTCTACTGGTCCAGATTTTGCAGTCATGAGCGCTTCTCTGACATGATCAGGTCCAATAGGGCGACTTCTGATGTCGTTCAGCCCTCCATCGTTAGTTTCACCTACTACCGCATTTAGAGACCGTACATTTTCCATTCCGGGCTGTTCTAATAGCCAGGCGACCATGGCGTCTGCTACACGCCAAACACATAGCGTACAGGTCAGTAATATAGGAGTTTCTAGTTCTCCAAGTTCTCTTATTTGAGTCACTCCAAGAAGTTTTCCATAGCCGTTTCCTACATGGAGAGCAGCAGGAACACGGTCGTGATATATACTTCCGTTGTGAGGATAGATAGCAGTGACACCCGTGTTAAGACGTGATCCATCTTCCACAGTAACCTGACCGACCTTGACGCCCGCCACATCAGTAATTGCATTTAAGGGTCCGTGCGGAAAAATTCCAACTTGGATTCCGAGGTCTCTCGCTCTAGGACGCTGGTCTTGCTGGCCTAACAGGCTTTGTTGTGACGATACCAAAGAGATCAAGTAAATTGCGAATAATAGTCTGTTCATTTTAGAGATCCTTCTACCTAAGTCATTACCGTACTGTATCGATTACGAGCAAACCAAGAATTAAAGGTTGGTACATTAGCGACCACATGAATATTTTTCTGGCGGATACTTCGGTCATGTTTTTTGCCGCAAGAATAGAGAGATAAAGTGTCACTAATCCTAGAGCTGTGGCTCCAAGGAGGTACAGTGATCCAGTCAAGCCAATGAAGGTTGGAAACACACTTATAAACAAGAGTGCGGCCGAGTTGTAAACCATATGTCTGCCGATTTGCTTCCCCTGGGGGTCAGTTGGGGGCATCAGAAGGAATCCCACTCGACTATAATCTTCTCTAAATAACCAACTTAGAGCGAGTACGTGTGGCAACTGCCAAAGAAATGCGATACAGAAAATCAATACAGATCCAAACTCGATACTTCCATTAACGGAGCTCCATCCAATCAATACTGGGAGGGCACCAGGTATGGCTCCTACCAATGTAGCTAAATAAGATCTTGTTTTGAGAGGTGTGTAGCCAAAGAGGTATATGCCAGCTGAGAGAGCCATCAGGATTGCAGGCAACTCTCCTGCGGTCAGGATCAGATAAGTCATGCCTACAAACAATAGGGTCGTTCCAAACCAAAATGCCTCGTGGGGTTTCAGTTTCCCTGATGGTAATGGTCTGGATTTAGTACGGTTCATCAAAGCGTCCAGGTCTCTTTCCAAGTATTGATTAAGCGACAAAGCTCCTGCCGATCCCAATGCTATTCCAAGCAAAAGTTGGAATAGATTTGGGTAGATCACATTTCCTTGTGAGGCGACATAATGGCTGACGCCAGCAGTTAGCATGACGTAAAGTGTGATGCCAGGCTTAGTTAGCTTGTAGAGACTGACCATCTTTGAATTGGGCTTTATATCTTCTTCGTTGGACATCGTATGTTCTTTCATCGTCACTAGAATGCATTCATCCTATGGAATCCAAGGTGTCCCTTAAAGATCTCGCTAATCCGGTAAACGCCGGAACGTCGAATAGGGTATAGGCAGATGCTTCCGTTAAACGCAGAGCCATCAAAAGGTCTAAGAATCTTCCAGGGTAATCCCCTTCAAAGGCAACGACGAATTCCTGATCGTCTAGCCCGTAGGAGTATGTTGTGTTCAATTTTACGTCGGGCCATTTATGGCCTACTCGGATATGTTCGTCCATCATCCGTTGCCGGTCTTCGTGGGAGAGCTTGTACCAATCTCTTGTTTTAACCATAGGGTACACATACAGGTATTTCGACCCCTGAGGGTTTATGGCAATGCGGGCTGTATCTAGTGTTTCTTCTCCTCCATACTTCGCAATGTATTCTTCCTCGTAGCGGTTCAAATAAATTGAGCGCTTGGTCATAGCAAAATAAGAGTGTGGCAAGGTTAGATATCCACCTAGCTTAGTGTGGTTTATGTCAGTAGCCAGATCATGGAGTTGATCGATATCTTTGCTTGCTTGCCAGAGGATGAAGTCAGCATCTCCACGTGTTCCCACCAGGGCATAAGAATATATCATCATTTCTCTTACCTTAGTGGCTATCAACTTCTCGAACTCATCTTTGTGGCTGTTACGTTCACTGGAAGGAAGTTGCCTCCAACTGGGATCGATCTTGAATATCGAAAAACGAACGAACTCTCTATCTTTCATCCTCTCTTGGGAGGCTCGGATTTTTGCCCAAGCGTCTTCGTCAATCGTTGGACGTTTGGGATAATTGGTTCTGACACCCTTGGGGATGTTCTGCTCTGATTCACTCATGGTTATTTTTGGCTCGTTAATGTGTACTTGTCAATCACTATGGGAGGAGTGGAACTTGTATAACAGAAAATAGTGTGGCAAGGCCTGTCAGCCTTCTGTGATTGTTAAGTCATCTGTGACAATGACACTAGTAGGGAGGTAAAATATGCAGGAAGCATTTTTTTAGATGGAAAATTGACATGAAAAATCCAGGAGTATGTTGCTTGAATAAAAAGGTGTGGCTGATGAGTTATTCTCTTTCGGCTCTCCTGCACCTATCCTTTTTCTTTCTTTGGTGGGGCGAGGAGGCATCTGATGCTGTTTCCCAAACACCTACAAGCATTGAAGGATTAGGGGCTGGCAGTCCCTTCAGTAGGATTCAGCTCGTCAGGGTCCGATCTGTCAGCGAAAATACTAGGGTTAGACCAGTAGTTCCGATAGTGGAATTAGAGTTAGTACCTGCGATCCAATTCGAAATCACAAATGACAATGAGGTGGCATCACTTATAGGGGATATTTCATCCGATTGGTCCAGGGGCCTCATTAATGCTAACTTGCCTATTGGAGATAGTTACTCCGGTGACGGAACGGACCTCAAGGCACCTCCTCTGCCGAGAAGCATAGTGATTCCTCAAATCTTAGCTGGTCAGGGTCTTGGGGAGATACAAATAGATGTTTTCGTAGACAAAAGTGGCAGAGTAGTTTCTGACTCGACTCGGATATTTTCTCCTGATGCAAGTAACAGTGTCCAAAGCCAGTTGTTTGATAAAGCCTCTGAATGGGTGTTTGATCCAGCTAGAATAGCAGGTGAGCCAGTCGGTAGCTGGTTCTCCTATACTATTAGAATGTAGTTTTATTTAATCCTTAGGAGTCTCCCGTCAGTTAACATCCTATTGAGAAGTACATTTATGAGTAAAATACCTTTGAAATCCAAGATGGATTTGTTGTCGATGCCTCCCGATGAGCTCCACTTGGCCTTAAATAGCCATTTTGCGGGTCGTGGCCAGCCTGATTACCGTGCAGATCAGGTTAAGTCTTGGTTGTACCAGGAGCTAGTCAATCATTTCAGTGAAATGACAAACCTCCCGTTAGAAGAAAGGAAGGCCCTAGAAGGTACTTTTGAGATAGATCAGCCTATAGCTAAAATGGTGCAAGTAAGCCAAGATAGTACTGTTAAGCACCTATGGACTCTGAAGGATGGAGAATTAATAGAGTCAGTTCTCATACCGACGGACCGTCGTCTTACTTTATGCATATCTTCCCAGGCAGGCTGTGCAATGGCCTGTACGTTTTGTGCTACGGGTTGGGGGGGGTTCAAAAGACAATTGACAGCAGGAGAAATTGTAGGTCAGTACAGAGCTTCACAACGTTGGGCCAATAAACATGGTTGTGGCCCTATAACCAATATTGTGTTTATGGGCATGGGAGAACCGCTGGCTAACCAGCGCTCTCTTCCAAATTCTTTGACGATTTTGAACCAGGGCTACAGAATAGGAGCTCGTCGGATTACTGTGTCAACAGTTGGGTTTGTTCCAGGCATAATTTCTCTAGCAAAGCGTCCAGAACAGTTCGGGCTTGCCCTATCACTGCATTCTCCAGTTTCCAAACTAAGGGAAGAGCTCATTCCCCTCGAAAAGCAGTTTCCGTTAGCAGAGGTTTTGCAGGCTATAGATGACTTTAAACGAGACAAAGGCAGGAGGGTTACGTTGGAATATACTATGATCCGAGGGATAAATGATGATTTGGATCTTGTAGATTCTTTGGGAGATATAGCTCTTCGATTTAATGCCTTCATTAATTTGATTCCTTTCAATCCGATCCCTCAAAATGAATGGAAAGCTTCTGATCCCGGAAGGATTCTGGAGTTTGTAAAGAGGCTGAAGAGCAAAGGGGTCTCCGTAGCCGTCAGGGAGACGCGTGGGAGAGATATAGACGCGGCATGCGGTCAATTAAAAGCTCATGCAGTGAACAACGGATAGAATAAGTAGAGCAACTAAAATAGGTTGGTCAGAGCATCACTTCTTGGCGACTACGGAACTCAAGTACCGTTACGATTTGATTCCAAATGTCCGAGGTATTATGGGAGACAGCTAGGGTGGCAGCCAAAATCAACCATGTGAAAAACCTCAGGATTGGGATATATATATTTATCCCTGGTTTGTTTTTCGATAAAGCATAGCTCGAACTTCCAGGTGATATGATGCTGGAGTTTTAAGTCTTCGGACGTGGATTATACGGGTGCGCCAATGAGACATATACTTTGGGTTGACGATGAAATCGATCTACTCAAACCTCACCTATTGGTCCTGAAGGACAGGGGATATCGTGTGGATGCGATCACTAACGGTGACGATGCCTTGATACTCATAGAAAGGAACAACTACGACCTTCTTTTGCTTGACGAACAAATGCCTGGACGTAGCGGTCTGGAAATACTTGATTTGGTGCGTAAGAACAATCTGAGATCTAGAGTGGTCATGGTGACCAAATCTGAAGAAGATACCACAATGAAAGAGGCCATTGGGCGCAGGGCTGATGACTATTTGCTGAAACCAGTTAGTCCCTTGCAGGTGTTATCTGCAGTCACAAGAGTTCTAGAGGGGTCGTCAATTCGGCAGGAACATATCGTTAGAGATTTTGCAGAGCAGTTTCCAATTCTTTCGCAGAACCTAGATAAGGCCAGGACCGAAAGTGACTTCGCAAAATTATATATGGAATTAACGGATTGGCACGTACGTTTGGAATATTCCGATGAGAAAGGTTTACTGGATAGCGTTCAGGCTTTGTTGGCTAATCTCAGAAAAGATTTTGGATTTTGGATCAAATCAGAGTATCCAAAATGGATGCGGGGTAGTGGCAGCGGCAAGCCTGTCCTTTCAGTAGATGTGATAAAGCAACATCTAGTTCCCATGTTGGACGGTTCTTCGGTGATGTTTGTTCTGTTGGACTGTCTTAGGATGGATCAGTGGAGGGTGATAGCGCCACTACTACTGCCCTATTTTGAAATTGATGAATCTTACCACTACTCTATTTTACCAACCGCGACTCCCTACTGTAGGAATGCTATTTTCAGTGGTAGCTTCCCCGACAGTCTCTATAAAGATTACGGACACAGAATAGATGATTTGAAGAAGGGAGCTAGCCCAAACGATTTTGAGGACGAACTTTTGAAAGCTCACTTGCACGATTTGTGTGGTGGTGCTATTCCCGTTCACTATGAGAAAATTTCCTCAGATGTGGAAGGAAATCGGGTTCGAGCCAGGGTGCGTTCTGCACTCAAACATCAAGGTTCTGTAGTGGCAACAGTATTTAACTTCGTGGACATGATGACCCATGGCCGAAGTGATTCAGCCATACTGATGGAGGTTGCTAGGGATGAGGCAGCTCTTCGGAATGTGACTCGATCTTGGTTTGAAAGGTCGACAGCCTTTTCAATCATGAAGGATGCAGCAGAAGCAGGTCACCGAATTGTACTAACTAGTGATCATGGATCTATTTTGTGTAAAAGTCCCACCACTATATATGCGAAGAAGGATGTGACTAGTAGTTTGCGTTATAAGATTGGTAGAGATTTACGACTTGATGATCCAGCAACTTCATTTTTAACTAAGTCGAGTGAAGATATGAAGTTGCCACCCGCCCCTATGGGTACTTCTTATGCGCTTGCCCTAGACGACCATTACTTCGTTTATCAGAATCGTCTTAGAGAATACCAGCGACGTTATCGAAATTCGTTTCTGCACGGAGGCATATCTCCAGAAGAAATGATTGTTCCAGTTGTGAGTTTAAAATCCAGGAAGGATTTACCAATCAAAGGGGAATAATGTCAGCGTCTTTGCCCACATTTCGATGTCAGATTGTTCTCTATTCCACTGAAATGGGATCATTGTCCTTAATCTAAATGAACTAAATCTCCCCTACGAATGTTTCTCATTTATGAATTAAAAGGTCATATGAAAACTATAGTAGAGTCCATTTTGTTGAAGATTTTTGGGTTCCTTGCAAGCAAGCTTCCGATAGGTTTTGTAATGGTACTGGGTGGCACGATAGGGTATATGTGCTCTTCCATCTTCCAGTTCAGGAGACCTGAGGTGGAAAAACATTTGACACTGGCGTTTCCCGACCGAGGCTTTGAATGGAGGGAAAGAATATCTCTGGAGAGCTATCGGCATTTTGGTAGGGAGGCACTGGTTTTCTTGCGGTGCTCGGGTGCTTCCAAATATGGCTTTCAGAAAGATGTGGAAATAAATGGGCTTGATGTATTGGGAGAATCGTTACGGAAGGGATCAGGAGTAATGCTGATTTCTGGTCATTTGGGAAACTGGGAAGTTGGAGCTATTTCTTTGGCGGCCAAAGGCATACCCATTGATGTGGTGGTGCAGGACCAAAGAAATCCGCTTGTTGATAGCTACCTGGCGAAGTTGCGAAGTGATGCGGGGATAGGCGTAATACACACCAGTCAGGGTGCATATTCTGTGCTAGAAAGCTTGAGGAGTGGAAGAGTAGTCGCCTGGCTTGGAGATCAAAATCCTGTTGGAAATTCAACAATGTTAAATTTTTTGGGTGTACCTTCAAGGGTTGCTAAAGAATCTGCAATCCTGACACTGAGAGCTGGGGCTGCTTATTTTTTTGCTTCATCATTAGTAGTTCCTGGTGTGCCGAAAAAATACAAGATTGAGCTCAAGAAAATTTCAATTCCGAGAAGACAGAGTAGGACAAAAATTATTGAGCAATTAACCGAGGAATATACTAGGCTCTTAGAGGTAGCAATTCGAAGTCATCCAGATCAGTATCTTTGGCATCATAGAAGGTGGAAGAATAGAGATGAGTGGCTTCGTAAAGAAGACTATTCCTATTAGATTTAATGATATAATCGCTACTAAATCAGAAGGAACTAGGTTAAGAAATTGATCTATATATGCATACCCGCAGAAAACGCTGAAGACACTATAGGCCTGTTGCTCTGGAAGATCAGGGTTGTAATGGCTGAATTTGGTCGTGATTATGAGATTTTGGTATTGGATGATGCGTCGACTGATCGTACCCGTGACGTTTTAGAGGGTTATAAGTCCAGATTGCCTTTGAGGATACTTAGGAACGATGAATCTGCAGGGGAATCAGCAGGTCTTGAATTGCTTCTGAGAGAAGCCGTCATTTCTACTAAATATCCCAAGAGAGATTCAGTGGTGACCTTGCGATCAGACTTCAGTGACAGTCCAGATGCTATTATCCCGCTGGTTCGTGCTATTGAGGGAGGTTCAGATATAGTCGCTGGAACACTGAAGACAGAAAAAGTAAAGTCTTCTTTTTTAGTGAGGATTGTACGTTTTCTAATGGAAGTACTTCTAGGGAAAGTGTTTTATAGTGCCCCTGTATCCGATCCTTTATGTGGACTTAGGGCTTATAGATTAATAGTTCTAAAGAAAGCATTTAATGCTTCAAGCAAGAGGCCGCTTATAGCTTCAAGGGGTTGGCTGGCCAACCTTGAGTTGCTTAGTGTCCTAGTTCCCCATGCTCGCAGGGTGTCGGAAATGGCGATTGATTCTAGCTGCCAATCTGGTTTTTATTCTTCTAGATATAGTGTAGTTGGAACTTTCAGCAATATTAGAAGGGTAAGACAAGAGATAGTTTGGGAAAATTGACCAGGAGAGGGTTTGCGAGGTTTTTTGTGTCTTCTGACTATAGGAGTTTTTACTGTCTCAGGCCTGGAGGCTCAAGAGGTCAGCGATAGTCTGATCCAGGAAGAGGCAGCAGTAAGTCAATTGTCTGGCAGGTACGATTTGGACCCCCTGGCAGCGGTGGTACCCTTTGGTCCAGGGGAAAGACTTACATATCAGGTCAAGATAGGGATTATCAATTCTGGTAGCGCCCACATGGAAGTACTGGGTATTGATTCCATAAGGGAAGAGCCCAGCTATCATCTTGAAATGTCTCTTAAAGGCAGTCTCCTGTTTGGCGCTGTCCAAGTAAACGATCATTATCAATCATGGTTAGGAACCAGGTCAGTATCGAGCCATCGCTATGTCAGTGATGTCCATCAGCTTACCTATAGTCGCTATCGTAACTTCGAGTTTCGTCCTGAAGAGATGTCTTGGGAAGAAACTGAAAGTGGAGATACGGGAAGATTAGCAACAGCTTTGCCCTTAGATGATATTTCCTTCCTCTACTTTGTGAGGACACTTCCTCTTGAGATAGGCCAAACGTACACTCTGCCCCGATACTTTAAGAAAGAGGGTAATCCAGTCGTAATAAAAGTAGAGGGGAAAAAGGTGGTAGAGGTTCCTGCTGGAACGTTTAACACCATTGTCGTCCGTCCTATAATCAAGACTCGTGGGTTATTCAGTGAGGGGGGTGAGGCAGAACTGTATTTGACAGATGACGATAATAAACACCTCGTATATTTACGTTCAAAGATTCCAATTGTGGGCTCGGTGACCTTGCATTTAGAGAGTATTTCTGAAGGCAGCCCAATTCATACGGGTGTTATAGGGCCTTGACTAAAAATTAGTTTAACTTGCAGGATTAGTGGTGAAAGGCATTTCCTTAGATACTATTCGACTGAAGTTGGTTTGGGTGTTTTTGCCCATATTACTGGTTTTTGCCAAACCATCATCATCATCCCTTCTATATGGTGTCATGTTGTCATTGATCGGCTTGGGGATTCGGATTTGGGCGGCTGGATTCATAAATAAATTGAATGATCTTGCCACAAATGGACCTTACGCTCATACTCGAAATCCCCTTTATGTCGGGACTCTTACCATAGGTCTGGGATTTTCCTTGGCATCAAATGAGCCACTGCTGATTCTAGTGTGTCTAACGTTTTTTTGCTTGGTCTATGTGCCAAAAATCCTTCAAGAAGCTAAAGAATTAGAGTCAGGATTCGGAGATCAGTATCGCAGTTATGCTAAGTGTGTACCTCTTGTGTTCCCCAGATATAAAGCATACCGAAATGAGTCATTACCAGGTGGTGGGTCCAATGGTGGCTTCAGCTTTTATCGCTATTTGGCCAACAGAGAATGGGAGGCGTCATTGGCAACTGGGCTGGTCTTCGGGCTCCTCTTTATCAAATTTCTCAGATGATAGGGTCATGTAGAGCCTTTATCCCTGCTTCGTAGAATCGATGAGGTACAGGGAGGGTCCCTCGAGAGTTCGGCCTTTTACTTGGAGATAAAATCTGTACACTCCTTTTTCAGGGAAGATCACTTCCTTGAGAGGCAGAATAAGTTGAGTCCGGGGTGGGGGTCGGTTCTCGTCCCTATTGTCGACGTCGGAATGTCCATGAACTGTCATGGAAGGTCTCTCTCCTGGTCCAATCAAATCAACCTGGAAATCGTAGCGACCAGCATCTTTGTAGCCCCATTGAATTACAATGACAAGAACCATATCGTGTTTAGCTGGAAAACCGGGGGCTGAAAGATCATTAAAAATACCACTAATATTTAGCTTGCCGTATTCCCCTTCCTTGGCCTCATCACATACAACAGATAATTGAAGGTACATGTCTTTATTCTCCGTCCGTTGTGGCTTGACTCCATCCGCCTGCACCAGGAGTGTGAACACCGACTACATCACCTTGACGGCCCTGGAAACTTATTTTTGCTGGTAGTATTTTTTTCTTTCCGTCTCGAGTGAGAATGTTTTTCCCGGGGCTACCGTCTTCCCCTCCATGCATTCCAAGAGGTCCTCGCCTGCGCCTTTCAGTGAGTAGTGTTACTTCGGAATCCGCCAATAGCTTTATTTCTCTGCGGAGTCCATCTCCTCCGCAAAACAATCCCTTTCCTCCACTTTCTCTGATGATCGAATAATGCTCTACTTGGAAGGGGTAGGCATGTTCTAATGCTTCTATGGGAGTATTCAACGAATTTGACATATGGGTGTGAACCCCAGACAGGCCATGCCTGTTAGGGCCAGCACCCATGCCTCCACCTGCTGTTTCGTAGTAAGTGAAGGGCTCATCAACTCTGGGATCTAACCCGCCAATTGTGAGATTGTTCATTGTTCCTTGTGATAAAGCTGGTATTAGGTCAGGCAAGGCTTCTGCAAAAGCTAGTAGCAAGACATCAGTGATCCTCTGACTGGTCTCTACGTTCCCAGCCGCTACGCTGGCTGGGGGGTTGGCATTAACAATAGAACCATTGGGTAGTATCATTTTCACAGCAGACATAGAGCCTCCACCTGCAGGAAGAGATTCCCCTAAAAGATGTTCTATCACGCAACGGATGACGTATCTGGTAGCTGAGGAAGTGATTGCTTCTACTGCGTTGATGCCTCCAGTCACCTGCCGGCTACTTCCACTGAAATCGATATCTATTCCTTTCGAGTGTTTTATTATTTTGACGCAAACTGGTATGTCAACGTTTCCAAATCCGTCATCATCCATAAAATCTTTAGCGACATAAGTGCCGTTTGGAATCTTTTTTAAACCCAACAGAACAAGTCGGTCAGCATATTCTATAAGTCGATCCATGAAGTGAAGGGTAGTTGTCGATCCATGTTTGGAAGCGATTTCTATCAACCGTTTAGCTCCAGTGTGTAATGCAGCCAATTGAGCCTCAAGGTCACCCTTCCTTTCAACTGGCGTTCTTACATTAGCCAATATCAACGAATAGAGTTCTTCATTGATCTCTCCTTTTCGATAGAGTTTAATGGGAGGAATAATCAGACCTTCCTGATAGATCTCACGGGCAAGCGGCATAGATCCTGGAGTCATACCACCTACGTCGGAGTGATGCGCTCGAGATGCGACATAGCCCAGATTAGTATTGTTATCAGTTGCAATGACTGGAGATATCACTGTGATGTCTGGAAGATGGGTACCACCTCTGTAAGGGTCGTTAAGACATGCGACGTCGCCCTTGTCGAGAGGCCCCAGTTCATCAAGTGCAGTTTTGACACTTAGTGGCATTGCTCCCAAATGAACTGGCATGTGGTCCCCCAGGGCTACTGCTATTCCTAAAGGATTGAAAAGAGCGCACGAGTAATCCCTACGTTCCTTGATATTAGGAGAAAACGCAGCTCTCTTGAGAGAGCTGCCCATTTCGTCAGTGAGTGCAGTAAACAATTGGCGGAAAATCTCTATAGATAGAGCTTCCGTGCTATTCTGGTCTATCATCAAGACTCCTGTTGATACTCAGTCTATAGGTTAGCTTGGCAGGGTCGATAATGCTTTAATCAATTGCGTATATCTAGTCAGTCATCCAAAATATCCATTCGAGCTCTCAGAGTCTACGGACCAAGTGACGACCCAGTTTTAATTTGCTTTGTTGCCACCGTGAAAGACGATGACACATTCCCTTGCTTGCTTACTGCTGGCGTGTATTCAATCCATTCAGTATGTTGTCGGCCCTTAAGGCTTGGTGATATTGGAACGACTCTTGAAGTGACTACGTAAATTAGATAAAAGAACCGATAATTTCTTTGAGATCGGTCACTCATGATTGAGCGGAAATTTGCTATGGTTAATAAATTTGAAAATGATGCAGCTACTGAAGAAGAAATCCTTAATCTTTCTCCGTCTCAATCTAGGCGTTTACTAGGGCTTTACTATGAAGACGTTAGCCTTCCTTCTCCAGCTGGGGGTATCTTCCAAATTCTGAGGGTAAAGTCAGAAGAGGATGGATCGGGCATAATGCTGTTGGAATGTGGATCGTCGTCTTTGCGGTATTTACTGAAAATCCCTAAGGCTAAGAGAGCAGAAAGAAAAGATATTCAGACAAGATTAAAAAAGGGTGAGCAGCTATGGTGTCCCAGGCACTCTGCCCAAACTTTGCATAGAGTAGGAGATAAGTATGTCTGCCGAAAATGTGGAGTGGTTTACGCTATATCCAAATAAGACTCTGATTCGATTAAGTGAGTCAGGACCATGGAGTCGGGAAATGGCAGATACTATCCTGAGAAGATGCTCGATGTTGATCATGGTTGTGATTGTTTTGTCATTGGTCGCATGTGGGCAGGAAAATTTATCTCAAAGTCCAGGTACTAAAGTATGCCAGGATGGAGGCGTAGTAATTGAAGTTGAGCCAGTAAAAGTAATCTGGTTGGGGGGGGCTAGGGACAAAGAACACATACTCCCAGGTCAGGTTGACCTATATAAGGGGGAATCTGTTCGGATTGTTTCCCTAGACCACAGGGTGCATAGTGTTTCTTTTGTCAGAGATTCACTTTCTTCTGAAATGGAAAATTTTCTTTCAGAGACTGGTCAGTTGATCTTAGCACCGCTCTTAATTCAAGGAAGCTGTCTGAACCTGAATTTTCAGGGTGCTCCTGCTGGTGATTATGTTTTTCTAAGCAGAAGCCATGGACAACCAGTTTTTGGAAAGATCATAATTCACTAAGGATAAACTCAGGGGGACTGTAAACCCTATTTGATTTTTCGGTCTAAAGTTGGACTGGTGTTCTGCGTTGCCGCCGCCTCTCACGACGGATCGCTGCTTCGCGCTTCCTTTTCCTCTGAGCGCTAGGCTTTTCATAAAAGCGTCGCTTACGCAGCTCCGAGTAGAGTCCCGATCTTTGAATCTTACGTTTAAACCTTCGGAGCGCTCGCTCGAGGCTCTCGTTATCTTGCACCTTTACTTGCAAAACTATATCGCTCCTTGTAAAACCATTTAAAAATAGGAATGAGAAAGTTAGTAGTGAAAGGTTAATCAGGGAAGTGTTAACGTGCACGTGAGTATCGGAGATACTCTTCACGGTTAGAAAGAAAATCTTCCTTCCAGACAGAATAGGGAGGAATGGGGAGCCTGATCTCTATGTACTCTAGGACTATGAGTGAAAGCTGGAATTGATCATCGGATTTAAAATCTATTTTTTGTCCCTTTAGGATATGATCTACAGTCTTTTCAAACGCTTTGGGATCCATTAGCGATATAAAATGGCAGAGTTGGTCTACTTTGTATGAAGAGTATAGAGATTGGAGCTGAAATGAGTCTGGGTCGGCAGCGTTCTTAAGATATTCACCAGCAGTGTTGCTTATATTTTCAGATTCTTTATTTAGATTGTTCTCAAACCAGCGTTTTAGTCCAGTGGTTCTTTCCTCCGCAGCCTGCTTTTTGTGGATTGCAGATGAAAGTAAAGATCGTAGCAAGGGTCTTCCAAGCCCCCTGGCTTTTGTGTCTATTTCAGATTCTGAGGCTTCGATGAAAATATTGGCGGTTTCCACCGAAGTAAGTTGTCTGGAACTCGAGTTTCTGCTTAGTCGAAATTTGATTCTCCCATGCCAGTTCTGATCATTTCCTATGAAACTTACTAGGAAACAGGACCATGACTCATTTTCCCACTCCAGGAACCCGAGAGAGCGTTCGCGTCGGTGGTCAAATAATCTATGGTTAGTTGGGCCTGGCATGAATTGTTTTTCTGAGGCTGATTATTAAAAGGGAAAGATGTATGAAGGTTAGATCACTTGCAAGCATATTTGCTAAAGCTGAGGAAATTTTCTTCTTGATTCCCTCTCTTGCCTTAAGGGCTAGTGATTTGTTAACGTCATGGTCCAAAATTTACAAGCTAGACTAGTGTGAACGTTGGATTTTTTAGAGGAAAGACCGGCTTCTAAGGAAGGGAGCCCAAGGATGGAGGATAGTATGGAGACAAGTGTGATTCCCAAAGCATCGGGATCTAGGCTCGAGGGCATGGCGGATGTTCCAGGAATATGTGAGTTGTCTCTGACACGTGCTGTAATTCAGTATGCGGAATTGGGTAAGGCTCAGGGCTCAGCCCAAGACATAGGACTGGGCCTAGTAGTGGACGGCCGTTTCGCAGGGGCTTCAGAAGTTTTGGATCTCGGAAGTGGCAATTTAAAAATTCTTGACTTGAGCTCTGAGTTAGTAATTCTGGACTGGATTCATCAACCAACTTTGGAGCACATAAATAGGCTGATTGCGAGAGAGGAAGAGGACCTTACTACATACTCTTTTCGTTTGGCTATCGAACTTTTAGGCAGAGCGGGGTATGGGCCACTCACAAGATCCACACTTTTTAGGATAGGCTTCAGGGATATTAGTCAGGATTTAGATTTGCACGAGGATACTGCGGTCAGGATTGCTATAAATTCGAGTGGTGCAGTTGTTCGTGCGCATCTCGACTACTCTAGGGGATCTCTGATTTTTACGGTTCCTGGAGCTGATAGGTGTAGAGAAAAAGAGAAGGAGTTGGTTGCAGCTTTTCCTCAAAATGAAGTTGTATGCATGGGGCAGCGACATATCTCTGGTGCGACTCAGTATGAAGTGCTGTTCTCGATACCTCCTGGCCTGGGTAGTCTGCGGTCGAAGTGCTCAGTCATAAGGGTGGGGTTGATGCAATTGCTGAGAGTATTTGAACCAGAGCGGTATGAGGTGCTCAGCCAGAATTTGGCGATTTTTGGTTCAAGGGATACTCTTTCTAGGATCTCTTTAGATGAGCCAAACCCAGAGACCAGCGATTTTTCCGATGACTTAGAAGGAGGGGTGGGCACGCGTTCGGCCAACACCGTTCATTAGGATCTCGATTTTAACTAGCGAGTGCAAATTCTGGCTGAGTTTTTGCACCGTTGTCAGGCCCTAGTCATTGCTTGTTATGGCCTCTTGTGGATTTGGACATGGAACCCCATTAAGGTTGGCCTTTTATAGCTCGTTATCACGTGGCCTGGCATCTACGGAGTTCGTCGGACTAATCAGTGATTAATGTTTGCGAATATGCAGAAGTGGGCTGTCGGCAATTGAGCAAGCTCAACTTGTTCCTGTTGGTTACATCCAGATATATCATATCGTAAGATGTTGCAACACAACGATTTACAAGTAAGCGTTGTTTGTACAACAATTTTTGGGGAAAACTTGCTTTATCTAAAAATGAGGTGTAATGTGGTCTCACCTTGAGAGTTAAGTAAGCCTCATCAAGGTAGAATAATACGATTCAGGTGGGCCAGCTGTCACGCTGGCTTCGTTCATTTTTTGAGCCTTGTGCATCGGGAGAATTGCGTCCAAAATGTGGGATACTTGTCCAGTAAACATCCAGGTAGAATTGCCTACCGAATTGGCGGAAAGGGTTGAGGCTATTCAGAAAACCGATCCTGAATTTATGAGTAAAATAATCCTCTATGGTTTAACTCGCAGGACACTTTATCAGCATTTGTGTAAGAACAACGAATTAGCTGACGGTGATCGTACAGCGGCACGGGCTCCCTTCTGAGGACTTGACGTTTCTATAGTGCCTCAATAAACCTAGTAGGTTACAGACATGCTGGGTGGTGGACCTTAGCAAGGATTTAGCGACTCAGCATTTGATCAGAGCATTTGGAGGCTTCAAATTGAATGACGGCCAGTCGATTTCTTCTAACAGAGAAGAAAATGCTATAGGAGATGAAGGTCTAAAGGATAAATATCTGGACTACTGCTCGGCTCAAATGGCAGAGCATCTTCTACTCTTATCCCCTGATGAGATTTATCTCTTGGCCAGAGAGGCCCACCAGGCGGAAGGTATGACTGGTGAGCCTTCATATGAAGACTTAGTTAAGCTGGCCCAGGGCGGAGTTTCCAAGCGATTAGCTCTACCTACTTTTGAAGAATGGGTTGGAGATTACAAAGAAAACAGTGGAAAATTTGAAGACGGATTTCTTGCACTCTGGAAGTAATGGTGTTCGACAGAAATTCCTTTCAGTTATATCACCGAAGTAATGTATCGAGCCGACTGAACTTTAGAAGGGAAGGTCGTCGTCTGGTTCAGAGGTCGGCTGGGGAGGTGTAGAGGTTGTTTCGGGGTTAGGAGCGGGTGACCAGCTTCCTTCATCGCCTCTGGATCCCAACATCTGCATTTCTTGGACGTTAATGTCAGTCCAGTACCGAATTTGTCCGTCACTTTCAGTCTGAGAATATTCTACACGGCCTTCCACGTACAGTTGCTTACCTTTTTTCACGTACATCCCTATAATTTCGCCTAATTTTCCCCAAGCAGTGCATCTATGCCACTCCGTCTTGTCCTGTTGTTGTCCATCACTGTTTTTCCAGGTTCGACTGGTTGCCAGGGAGAACTTTGCCATAGTATTGCCATTTGGTGTGGATCGGATCTCAGGGTCATCTCCTACATTTCCGATGAGCATAATCTTGTTCAACGAACGGCTCATTTCTTACTGCTCCTTGGATAAATTATATGGAAAATGGATCTTTGCAGCCTGCACTCGGATCAAGGTACTGAAGGCTCGGATTGGGCGCCATGGTTGGCTGGCGTCTTGCACTACAGTTAGATATTTTCATCAGCGAATTCCTTGATGAAAAGACCTCGACATCTCCTAGGTGAAGTATGACAGACTTTGAATATCTGAGTATAACGAAGCATGAAGAAATTGCTATCGTGACTATCGATCGGCAAAAAAAGCTCAATGCGCTCAACACTCTTCTCTTGAAGGAACTAGAGCAGGGTTTTACCAGATTATCAGAAGATGATGAATTGCAAGGTGTAATTCTTACCGGTCTGGGGGATAAAGCTTTTGTGGCTGGGGCGGATATAGAGGAATTGGCTGATTTAGATATGCAGACTGGAAGGAGGGGAAGTGAAGAAGGCCAGAGGGTTTTTAGCTTGATTGAAAAATTTCCTAGACCCGTTCTGGCAGCTATCAATGGATATGCATTAGGGGGAGGATGTGAATTGGCTTTGGCATGTCATCTGAGGATCGCTAGCACAAACGCGAAGTTTGGATTTCCCGAAGTAAGTTTGGGAATTATACCCGGATTCGGAGGGACGGTAAGACTTTCCCGACTGATTGGGTTGGGTAGAGCGGTTGAAATGGTGCTAACAGGTGACATGATCAGCGCCGACAGAGCACAGGATTTTGGCTTGGTCAGTGCGGTGGTCGAATTAGAAGATCTTTTGACCGAGTCAAAGAACTTTTTGAGCAGGATCACCAGACACTCACCCTCGGCGGTTCAGAAAGCAATTCAGTCTCTCTATTTTGCCTACGATTCCAGGACAGTAGAGGCGTTAAATATGGAGAATGATCTATTTGGCCAACTGTCAGGAAGTGAGGATATGAAAGAAGGCATAAGTGCTTTTCTTGAAAAGAGAAAGCCGATATTCAAGGGAGGCTAACTAAGGTGTTAAAGCGTAGCACTATAGCTATTGCAGAGTTATTTTGATTCTTATGTTGACGTTCCCTGAACCTCTCTTCTTTTGCATCTGAGTGGGCTTAAGCTCCGGCTATTTAGAAATCTTGGAGTTCAAGAGCTTTCTTTTCCAGAAGAGGGAGTAGCTATTGTCGGCCCAAATGCACAGGGGAAGTCCAACCTTCTGGAAGCAATCTATTATCTAGAAATTTTCAGATCCTTCCGAGGATCGAAGCTACAGAATTTAGTTGCTTTTGGGGAGGATTTTTTTCGAGTAGAAGGTTCTATAGAATCAAAGGAAGGAGAGCAGCTGGCTACTAACATAGCGGCAGCCTATGAAACTTCAGGTCGCAGACGTAAAATTACTATAAATGCAAGAGAGCCCAAGCGCGTGGGTGATGCTATTGGACATTTAGGAGCAGTGGTATTTTCGCCAGCAGATGTCCGTATCATTGAGGGTGGTCCGAGTGTTCGTCGACGCTATATGGATGTAATTCTATCACTGAATCGGGAAGGTTATTTAGAATCCTTACAGACTTACAAGCATGTTCTAGCACAAAGAAATTCTGCTTTGCGGTCGGGTGCTGATATGTCGGTGGTTCAGGTATGGGATGATTCTCTGGCGAAGAGTGCTTCTAAAATTATGATGGAAAGGGCTGGGTGGGTTGCAGAGCGACAAATAGATTTCAGCAGATACTATAAGGAGGTCAGTGCAGAGGACTCAGCTTCAATGACTTATGTTTCGAAAATGAATATTGAAGACTGGAGCCAAGAAGGAATTTACACACAGTGTCTAATTGCATTACAAGAGAGCAGAGATAGGGATTATTTAAGAAAAAGTACTACCCGGGGGCCGCATTTGGATGAATTATTGATGAGCTTGGAAGGTGACAAAACTCTCGGAGAGCTCAGGGAATTAGGCTCGGGAGGCCAGCGCAGGACAGCGGCTTTAGCACTAAGATTGATCGAAGGTGACACGATAAGAGACTCTAGAGGTGTGCAGCCTATTTTACTTTTGGATGACGCTTTTGCAGAATTGGATGACGGAAGAAGGGAAAGGGTCGTTTTGTTAATGGATCAGGAGCGGTTTGGACAGGTTATTATGACGGCACCAAAGGAAAGCGATGTATATATCCATGGTGATAGAATTGAACAATGGGGAATCAAGGACGGCAGGATACAAGCGTGAAAAAATCTGACCCTGAAAAGATTGGTGATTTCTTAAGTTTAGTACTAGAAAAAGGTGGACTTGCTAAGCAGATTGCAAGAAACGGTATTTTAGAAAAATGGGAGTCAGTAGCGGGAACTAAGATTGCAAGAGTGACCGAAGCTAGCGCAGTGCAGGGAGACACCTTGTTCGTTGAAGTCAGGAGCAGTATATGGCTTACGGAGCTTAGTTTCATTAAAAACGCATTACTAGTTAAAATTAATCAAGGCCTTGATGATGAAGCCAAGATAGAGCGCATTATTTTTAGATTGATGGAAAAGTGATTTGAGTCTGATGTTAGTTGAGGGTAACGATAACGAGTTATTACAAACCAAGTGAGTAGTTGATGGCAAAGAAATCGCAAGAAAAGCAAAGTGAATATACCGCCGGTCAGATAACTGTCTTAAAAGGATTGGATGCAGTACGTAAAAGGCCGGGCATGTATATCGGATCGACGTCGGCCAGGGGATTGCATCATTTAGTCTATGAAGTGGTCGACAATTCGATTGATGAGGCTATGGCAGGATTCTGTTCAGAGGTGCAGGTGTCTTTGATGGAAGATGGATCTGTCCGTGTGATAGACGATGGAAGGGGAATTCCAGTTGACATACATCCCGAGGAGGGTGTGCCAGGGGTAGAGTTGGCGATGACAACACTACATGCTGGCGGGAAATTTGACAAAGATTCCTATAAAGTTTCCGGAGGGCTACATGGGGTTGGGGTAAGCGTGGTTAACGCTCTAGCCGAGTGGCTCGAAGTTGAAGTTGTTCGTGGTGGCAAGCGTTATCACCAGCGCTTTGAAAGAGGTATTAAGAAAAAAGATCTAGAGGTGATGGGTAAAGAGAAAGGGAGTGGTACTCAGGTCGTATTCCATCCTGATCCTGAGATTTTTACAGAACTTATATTTCAGTTTGATATTCTCAACGCTCGATTGAGGGAATTAGCTTTTCTTAATAAGGGCTTGAAAATCGTGTTAAGTGATGAACGAGATGGTTCGAAAGAGGTTCACCAATACGAGGGAGGCTTGAGCTCTTTTGTCGAGTATGTTCGAGGTAAGAGAAAAGCTCTCCATGAAGAGGTAATCTACTTCGGTGCTAGTAAGAAAGAAGCTGACGTAGAGGTGGCGCTACAGTATAACGAAGGATTTCGTGAGCAGACTTCAACATTTGTCAACAACATCAACACCCATGAAGGAGGAGCTCATCTCACGGGCTTTAAGTCAGCTCTAACTAGGACTATTAACGACTATGCACGCAAGAATAAGTTGTTTAAAAAGAGCGATGAGAGTTTATCGGGCGACGATGTGAGAGAGGGGCTGACCTGTATCCTCAGCGTCAAGGTTATGGAACCTCAATTTGAAGGACAGACGAAGACTAAATTGGGGAATAGCGAGGTCAGGGGGGCGGTAGAGACCATGGTCAACGAAAACCTAGCGGTTTTCTTTGAAGAGAATCCAAAAGCTGCAAAAGCCATTATCGAAAAATCACTCTCGGCAAAATGGGCAAGACAAGCCGCCCGTAAAGCTAGAGATCTAGCGAGGAAGAAAAGTGCACTAGAAGGAGGAGTTCTGCCAGGAAAGCTGGCTGACTGTTCAATCTCCGATCCGTCCCTCAGTGAAATTTATTTGGTCGAGGGAGATAGTGCCGGGGGAAGTGCTAAGCAAGGCCGTGATCGTTCTTTCCAGGCGATTCTTCCATTAAAAGGAAAGATTCTTAATGTGGAAAAGGCCAGAGCCGATAAGATTCTTTCAAACGACGAAATTGGGGCTATGATCACTGCCATTGGTTGTGGGATAGGGGAGGAGTTCAACCTTGATAAGGCTAGATACCATAAGATCATTATAATGACCGATGCAGATGTTGATGGAGCACACATAAGGACTCTTTTACTCACTTTCTTTTACAGGGAAATGGAGAGCTTGATAACAAAGGGTTATGTCTACATTGCTAATCCACCTCTTTATCAACTAAAAAAGGGCAAGAAAGAGTACTACGCTTATTCTGAAAAGGAACGAGAAGAGTATATAGATCGCTTTTCAAACGGTAAGGAAGGAGCAGGAGTCCAAGTTCAACGTTATAAAGGCTTGGGGGAAATGAACCCCACACAGTTATGGAAAACAACTATGGATCCTGACACTAGGACCATTCATCAGGTCACAGTTGAAAATCCTGTAACAGCCGATGAGACTTTCAGCGACTTAATGGGTGATGAAGTCCAGCCCAGAAAAGAATTCATCACAAAACATGCCAAGTATGTCAAGAACTTAGATGTGTAGGGTTACATGGTCAAAAGTATAAGAGATTTGAATCTGACGGAGCAGGTTTCTTATCTGGTAGAAAATGTCAGCTCCTGGATCATGAATCAGAGGACCATACATAGGACATTGAGTGAGCCTTTATCCGAGACAACTGTAGCTGCCCTGCAGGGGTTTTTTAGCAGGGATACCATGGATAGAGTGCGAATCAGAAGAGTGTCTGTCATTGAGAACCCTCCTTTTTACAGCGCTTTTGAGGATGAGGGGGAAGACATACCTCTCGGTTTTGATGTATGGGCGGCAATAACGTTTGGAGACGTAATCCTGGTCAGCGAGAGCCAAGCTCCTGGTCCACTTTCTCATTCTATACTATTCCACGAACTGGTTCACGTGGTGCAGTATAAGATTCTTGGTATACACGAATTTGCTAGACGTTACGTCAACTCTTTCCTGCAGAGTGAGTTCAATTATATGACGATCCCCTTAGAATCAATAGCCTTTGACCTGCAAGGACGATTTGAGAAATGTAAGGGTAGAAAATTTTCTGCAGAGAAGGAAGTTGAGTCACGTTTATTTGTTCCTGGATTACCGTACACCAGCAGAAAAGATTGATTTCTCATGAAAAGAGAATGAGCACTTGATCAGTCTTTGAGTGTGATAGGTTTTTGACTTTGCCAGGTGCGGAGTTCATAGCACTCCGAGTAAGGTGTTAGTATGTCAAAACTAAAAAACAACCCGAGCTATCCTGACAGTGTTTGTGTCTTAGGTGCTGGGAGTTCTGGTCTGGCAGCAGCACGTAATTTTCGTGATATGGGATTAGATGTGGATGTGGTAGAGGCCTGTTCGGATTTGGGTGGCAACTGGAACTATGATTTGCCAATCTCTCGCGTCTACCGTTCCACGCATGCGATTTCGTCGAAGGTAGGAACTGAATTTCCAGATTACCCCATGCCCGAAGCATTCCCTGATTATCCCCACCACAGTGAGATTTTAGAGTATCTGAAGGGGTATGCGAGGCATTTTCAAATGGAAGATAGTATTGAGTTT
Source organism: Longimicrobiales bacterium (assembly GCA_045561015.1). Lineage (GTDB taxonomy): Bacteria > Gemmatimonadota > Gemmatimonadetes > Longimicrobiales > Gaopeijiaceae. The sequence goes on from JBJKYO010000038.1 coordinate 32,619, forward strand.
GGATTGAGTGTTGAGGAAATTGAGCCTTCCAGTATGATAGGTCCCACTGGCGATCATTGTTGGGATGTTCGTCTGAGCAATGGTGAGGTGAGATCATACGGAGCTGTTGCGGTAGCTAACGGGCATAACAACCATCCCGTGATTCCAGACTATCCAGGAGTATTCACTGGTGAATCCATGCACTCGGCGGATTATAAAGTCTCAGAAATATTGCTGAAAAGGCGTGTCCTGGTTGTTGGAGGAGGAAACTCTGGTTGTGATATCGTGGTGGAAGCCGCTCACAAAGCGCAAGCCGCTTTTCATTCTACTCGAAGGGGCTATCACTACATCCCTAAATATTTGTGGGGGAAACCTTCTGATACCGTGGCTGAGATTATGCATCAATTGAGGATACCAATCGTAATACAACGTTGGATAGCAAATATTTCGCTATTCCTGGCTCAAGGAAAGCAGGAAAATATAGGTCTCCCGAAACCAGATCATAGGCTGTTTGAAACCCATCCGATAGTCAATTCGCTTTTGCAATATTTTGTGCGGCACGGAGCCATCACACCTAAGCCTGATATAACAAGATTGGAAGGAAATAAAGTGTATTTTGTAGATGGTACCGATGAACATGTTGATTTGCTCATATGGGCTACCGGATACCAGACCACTTTTCCCTTCATTAAAGAAAAGTACCTGAATTGGTCTGGCGGGATTCCACGCCTCTATAAGCATATTTTCCATCCACAGTACGATAATCTTTTTGTTTTAGGTATGGTTCAGCCCGATAGTGGACAGTTCGGCATTATCCATTGGCAATGCAGGGCCGCGGCTTTGTATCTAAATGCGGCTTGGACAAAGCAGTCTTCCTGTCAGTGGCTAAAGGAAAAAAAACGCAGTCCAGCGGAAGATCTGAGTGGTGGGATCAGGTTCCAGAAAACCTACAGACATCAAATAGAAGTGGAGCACGCTACATATACCAGGAAGCTTAAGAAAATGGTGAGAAAGCTTGAGGAATCAACAGGTGTACAATCATCTGTTTAGGTCTTCGAACCACTAGTACAGTCTTGGAGATTAGGGTTTACAGTGGACCAGGAGTTTGTAGTACCGAGACAGCTAACATGCCCAGCAATCCCACTACCAAAAGATAGTAAATTGTAGGAAGTATTGTTTTCCTGATCGTGGATCCCTCTTTTCCTAAAAGACCAACAGTTGCAGAAGCAGCTACGACGTTGTGTATGGCGATCATATTTCCAGCTGCTGCTCCAACGGCCTGTAGGGCGACTACCATGGCACTGGAGATGGTGAGCCGAACGGCAACTTCGTGCTGAAAAGCCGCAAACATTAAATTGCTCACAGTGTTTGAACCAGCGATGAATGCCCCTAATGCTCCAGTGGGTCCAGCAAATAATGGCCAGATATTACCTACGCTATTTGCCACCCAATCTGCCATAGCAAGTGGCATTGAAGCATATCCAGAGTCATTGATACCGGAGTTTAAATAAACCCTCACCATGGGGACTGTAAAAATGAGGACAAATCCCGCAGCAGCTAGGACTTTACTGGAATCCACGAATGCGCCCTTTACATCAGCAGCATCCATACGATGCATTAATGCTGTTATAACCACTACTACAATCATGATTGTTCCGGGAAGGTACAGGGGTGTAGTTCCAGCGGTGATAGAGGTGCCTAAGATTTCTGACCATTCTAACCTTAGACTTCTCAAGGCTGAGCCAATGGGTAACGTGGGCAATCGACTCAAGATCAAGAAGAAAGCTAGTATCAAGTAGGGCGTCCAAGCTTTTGCAGGCGACATGTGTACTTTTTGTTGGGAAACAGTTGCTTTTGTGTCTATATCGCTGTTCCAATCAGAGGGCCAGCTGTCACGCTGTGGAAAATCCCAGCTATCTTTCGGAACAAGGAACCCGCGGCGAGCTGTAAAGGAAACAATCGCTAACCCCACTAATCCACCCACTAGGGACGGAAATTCAGGACCTAGAAGCCATGCAGTCGCTACATAAGGAACGGTAAAAGCTACTCCACCGAATAATGTGAATGGAAGAATTGAAAGTCCTTCAGTCCAAGAACGGTTGGCGCCAAAAAAGCGGGTCATCATAATTACCATTAAGGTAGGCATTAAAGTTCCTGTAATACCGTGTATGACAGCAGCTCTAACAGCAACTGCGTTGACATATTGATCCATACCGACACCAGAGCTAGCGAGCAAGGACAGGAACTCGGGGCTTGCTACTCCTTCTTGGACCCCGACTAAGACGGGTGTCCCCACCGCGCCAAAAGTAACTGGTGTGCTTTGAATCATCATTCCCAACATTACTGCGCCAGCAGCTGGGAAGCCCATGGCTACCATCAATGGAGCAACTACAGCTGCTGGCGTGCCAAAGCCAGACGCTCCTTCAATGAAGGATCCAAAAAGCCAAGCCAAGATGACAACCTGGATTCTTCTGTCGTCACTGATACTATTGAAGCTCCGTCGAATTGCCGATACTCCTCCTGATCTTTCCAGTGTGTTTAATAGAAAGATTGCCCCAAAAATGATAAGCAAAAGATCAAAGGTGGTGAACAATCCTTCTATTGATGATGCAGCAACGTTTGCAAGGGACATATCCCAAGAAAAGAGTGCAATGGCAGCTGCAGTTAGGTAGACAGCCGGCATCGCGATTCTGGCTGGAGTACGGAATCCTACCAGTAGGATTCCTGCTAGAAGAATTGGAAGGCTTGCGAGTACTGCTAGTGTTCCTGAGCCCAATGGTACCCCTTTTAGGATGTGAGTATTTATTCGATCAAAAAATGTCTTACCTCGGTACTGAATAGACAACATGCACTGCGATTAATGTTTGGAAAAGGGCAAGGATCTTCTCTTAAGGCTGGGAGATAATATTGGATGTGCTACTTTTCAAATGAGTTGGCGACTTGTCTGAGGTGACAGCAAGACTCTATGTTCGCGTTCATAATACCTAAACATTTTTCATAGATAGGAATACTTCATGGCACTACCTACCAAAATATTGATTGGATTAGTGAGCGGCGTCTTAACTGGTATAGTAGCTAATGCGTTAGGGCTGGATTGGCTAAAGCATATACTGGTGACCTTGGAACCCCTTGGAACAGCTTGGATTCAAGGAATAACGATGGTAGTAATTCCGTTGGTGGTTGCCAGCTTGATGTTGGGAACAGCTTCACTGGGAGATCTTAGGAAGTTAGGAAGAATTGGTGGGAAAACGATTGGTTATTACATGACCACTACTGCGGTGGCGGTAACAATTGGCTTAGGGATTTCCAATTTTGTTCGGCCAGGAAGAGGCATTGACGAAGCGACTCGCACTGAGCTTTCCTCTCGGTTTGAAGAGGACGCAGTGGGTAGAGTGGATCTTGCTGAAAATGCGCCTGGGGTAGTGGAAACACTGCTGAATATAATTCCTAGGAACCCAGTTCAGGCTGCTGCTGAGTTCGATTTATTAGCACTGATATTTTTCACTATTGTATTTGGGGCTGCAATAAGTACGCTAGAATTCAAACAGCGGAATGCAGTTTTAGGATTTTTCGAAGGTATAAACGGTGCTTCTGTGGTGGTCATAGATTGGATTATGAAACTTGCGCCAGTAGCGGTTTTTGCATTGATCGCTCCAATAGTAGCACAGTTTGGTCTAGATCTTCTGCGCAGTCTTCTGGTCTATGCTTTGGTTGTGGTAGCAGGACTCTTCTTACATGTTTTGATCACTTATACTTCAGCAGTACGATTTTTTGCGAAGATAAAACCTAGGGCATTTTATTCTAGAATGTCTTCGGTTCCCTTAGTGGCATTTTCCACCTCCTCTTCTAGTGCCACACTGCCACTAACTATGGAAACTGCAGAAGAGAATCTTGGAGTCTCGAAGTCTGTTTCAAGTTTTGTGCTGCCTTTGGGAGCAACAATAAATATGGATGGCACAGCTCTGTACCAGGCCGTCGCTGTAATGTTCATCGCTCAGATCTATGGGATACCGCTAGGAATCGGAGAGCAGCTAATTGTAGTCATGACCGCGACACTAGCCTCTGTCGGTGCTGCTGGAGTTCCCAGTGCAGGAATTATAACATTAATCATTGTGCTCAATTCGGTTGGGTTAGGAGCACATGTACAGGCTGGAATAGCTTTGATTTTGGGTGTGGACCGGATATTGGATATGCTGAGAACTGCAGTAAATGTTACTGGAGACTTGAGCTGTGCCACCGTAATTGCTCGAAGTGAGGGAGAACTGGAGTTATCTGAGATAGGAGTTTGATTCGATGATCGGACAGATAACGTTTCCAGTTTTGCACACGTCTTCTTTTAGCGAGGAATAAAGGTGAATAGGACCACGAGATTATGTTTATTGATGGCCAATATCTTTGCGGGCTGTGGTGATGGACGTGATTACGGCATGTACACCGATGTCTTGGAAGAAATTGATCTACGAGGTCATGGAGGCACCACTTCCATAGTTTCGGCTCTCAACAGTTCAGATCCATATCTCCAGAAGTTGGCAGTCGAGGGCTTGGGGCGCTTTGAGTCTAAAGAGCACATCGTTCAAATAGCCGATGTTTTGGATTCTCGAGATTCAGAGGTTCGTCAATCAGCGGTAAATGCTCTGGGTCAGTCTGTATTTAGGACTGACGGAGATGAAGTATCAGATATACTGCTAAAGCATCTTTTGATCGAAGAAAATGGGGTGGTCAGAGGAACCATCGCTCGGACCTTGGGGCGACTATCTCTTTCAGAAAAAAATAAAACTACTGCTATAGTGGACGCTTTAATTGAGATGACGGGACCCAATATTGTTTCCGTAGATCAGTCAATCATACCAGGGGTCGTTATGGGTCTCGAATCAATGATTCGGCTAGAGCAGTTTGATGAAAATGGCATACCTGATGAAGCAGTCGATTTTCTGAAAGAAATATTGCTATCGTATGGCTCAGATGGGGTTGATGAAGTCCCTTACAGTCAATCTAGGGCAACGGTTAGAAGGGTAGCAGCGTTGGCCATTTCCTCTCTGGAACAGATTGGGAGTGGAATTCTGGAGCGAGTTGCTAAAGATCCAGATCCGGGAGTGCGAAGGATCGCCATTATGGCACTCGGTGAAAAACTAGAAGTAAGTATGGAGGTTTTGCGGGCTGGGCTTTTGGACGAGGAAGCAATGGTGCGAACGGAAGCTGTAAGATCTTATGCTAATCAAGCTCAGGGTGCAGAGTCATGTCAGGTGCTAATTTCTATGATTCAAGATGAGAGCTTACACGTTTCGTTGGCAGTTCTGAATCTCATAAGTAGAGAGTGTGAGAAAGGGTTTGGGGCTGAGGATGTCTTAACTTCTTTGATTTCTGATTCATCTGAAAAAGACCTTGATAATAATTGGCAGAGGGCAGCTCACGCTCTTGTGGCTATGGCAGAATTATCTAGTGATTTAGCCAATCCCCTGATTGAGGACTTTATGTCACATCAGAGTCCGTTTGCCAGATCTTATGCTGCCAGAGCGGCTACAATAACAGGAAATCTAAGAGTTCTTAATATTCTAACGGAGGACGTCAATCCAAATGTGCGTGTTCAGGCGGTAGATGGTTTGTTTGCAGTAGAAGGAAGCGTCTCTGACTCTATCCTTATTGATCAGCTAAGTACTAGTGATCCATTTTTAATGCTGACGGTAGCAAGATTGCTTGAAGGATCATTAAATCATAAAGAAGCTATTAGCCCGCTGATAGAGTCCCTGGACAGGATGTCCAAACAAGGGAAGGAAACACACCGTGACCCGAGGATGGCTCTACTAGAAAGAATAGGAGAATTCGGGAATTCGGAACAAGTGGAAGCGCTGGAGCCATACCTGAGAGATTATGACCCCATTGTTGCTGAAAAAACCTCGGAAATCTTGAGTGACTGGACAGGTGTGGATCGAAAAGCGAATGCACAGTTACGGGATCGGCTTTCGTTTCCATCCTGGATAGATATTGAGGAGATGAGAAGCACAGTTGTTACCCTTCATATGGATAGGGGTGGAGAAATTTCTATTCAGTTGATCCCCGAGGTGGCACCTACGCATGCATTTAGATTCAAGAACCTGGCTGAGAACGGCGAGCTGGACGGATTAACTTTTCATAGAGTGGTCAGTAATTTTGTCATCCAAGGATTGAGTCCAGGAGCAAATGAATATGCTGGCTATCCTGAATATACTAGGGATGAAATAGGACTCTTGCCCCATTGGAGAGGGACGGTGGGGACTTCTACACGTGGCAGAGACACTGGAGACGGCCAGATTTTTGTCAATTTGATCGATAACCACAATTTAAATCATGATTTTACCATTTTCGGGTATGTCAGTAGACCACAGGACATGCAGGTTGTTGATGCAGTTGCTGAAGGAGATGTAATCAGTAAAGCGACTGTTACAACGCTGAGTGCAAATTAAAAACTATGGAGGATGAGTAGATGTCCCGAAAATCAATATCGAGCCCTAGTGCTTCTGCCGTGGGGCCTTACTCACATGCAGTAGATGATGGTAGTCATGTGTTTTGTTCTGGTCAGACCCCTCTGGACCCAGAGACGGGGGAGCTTGATAAAGGCGGAGTGAGTAGTCAGACAAGTCAGTGTTTCCAAAATCTTTTCTCTGTACTCAAAGAGGCCGGCTTAACGAGTAAAGACGTAGTCAAGGTAAATGTGTATTTGACAAACATGGATAGTTTTGCAGAGATGAATGAGGCTTACACCAAGCATTTTGATGAGCCATTTCCAGCTAGGACTACCGTTGGGGTGGCTAGCCTGCCATTGGGGGCTCAAGTGGAAATAGAATTGGTTGCCAAAAAATCTGGGTGAGTGTCACCTATAGGAAGTCGCTGACTGTCAAGCTTTGTCGGGCTTAGAAAAGGATGACCAGTGAATCTCAAGCTAAGTGAATCAGATAGCTCTAAGTTGGCGGGTGAAAGTGGGCCCGCTGTTCAGATGGCTATGTCCATTCTGGTTCGGATGGCTGAGATACGAGGTGCCAAGGAATTCTTATCGGTAGTTTCTTCTCATATTGACAGTGCGCTGTATATCGGCGATTCCACTCTCGATTATGCAGAAAGATTTGTTGCGTTGGATGCGCAGGTGTGTGTGCCGACGACCTTGAATGTGGCGGGAGTTGACCATTATGACTGGGATCGCTGGGCAGTACCATCAGATTGGGCCCACAAGGCTAGAAGGCAAATGCTGGCCTATAAGAATATGGGATGCAAACCCACTTGGACTTGTGCACCTTATCAGACTGAAGAACGACCCGGGTTGGGAGATCAGATAGCTTGGGGTGAATCAAGTGCTATTGTGTTTGCCAATTCGGTCTTGGGTGCCCGATCAGAGAGATATCCCGACCTTTTAGATATTTGTGCAGCAATAGCCGGAAGGGTGCCAGCTATTGGTCTCCATTTGAACGAGAATAGAGTAGGACAGGTTTTAGTGCGACTAGATTCAATAGATAAGAAGTTACTATTGTCTGACGAATTCTATCCAGTTTTGGGACACCACATTGGCAAACTGGTTGGTTCTAGGGTAGTCGTTTTTGAGGAGGCAGCTGTCGGCCCGTCAGAAGATCAACTCAAGGCTTTGGGTGCAGCGATGGCTTCTTCTGGTGCTGTGGCTTTGTTCCATTGGGTTGGGGTAACACCAGAAGCAAAGACCCTGGAACATGCTTTAGGCGGAAGAACGCCCGAGACAATCATAAAAGTCGCACTGAGTGACCTTTTGGAAGCTAGGAATGAACTGTCCTCATCTTCCAGTGATCGATTGGATATGATTGTTTTGGGTTCGCCTCATTTCTCATTGAATGAAATCAAAGCCTTAGTGCCCCTGACTTTAGGAAAGAAGTGTCACCAAAACGTGCGGTTTCTGATTACCACAGGGCGAGGCGTGAAACTCTTAGCAGAAGAGATTGGGTTATTAGAGACACTACTTTCATTTGGTGCAGAAGTGACGGTGGATACATGTATCCTTACCACTCCTATGCTGCCTGGTGAAATCAAAAGCATAATGACTAATTCAGCAAAATACGCATACTACACTCCAGGGCTTTTAAATCGGGAGGTAGTTTTTGGCTCAATGGAAGAGTGTGTGCAATCGGCTGTTTGTGGAAAAGTGATTAAAAACGATCGATTATGGTTGGTTTAGAAAATGACTTCTATAGAAGATAGGATCAGGCTGAGGTCGGAAAGGAGATTGAGAGGGGTAGTTGTGATCCCAGGTACAGTGACTGGTAAATTAATGGTATCCAGGGAGCCCTTAAGTTTTTGGGGTGGGTATGATATAGAGAGTGGAGAGATTATAGATCGCAAACACCAGCTTTCTGGAAAAATTGCTCACGGTTCCATTTTGGCAATTCCCGGTACAAAAGGTTCTAGCACTACAACAGCTGTATTGTTAGAGGCTCTGATTAAAGGGACGGCACCGCTAGCCATATTGACACGTGGTGTGGATTCATTTCTCGCTTTGGCATTAGTGGTTGCTGATGAGATGTATAGCAAGAGCATTCCATTGATCGCCTTGGGATCTGAGGAATTTTCAAGTCTGGAGTCAGGCTTGAACGCCAGGCTGGAAGAAGATGGGACTATTTTACTGGAGGCCCTGCGATAATAGAGGCTGGCAAATTGGGCTCAGACATTTCGCCCGAGCCCAATTTGCCAGAATTAGTCGGGATTACCTTGGAATTCTTATAATGTTTCCAGGATCTGCTCTTATGCCGGCTGTGTTCATGGACTGATAAAATTGTGGCATGGAATTAGATATTAAGAAGTTCAGATCCTCAATAATCGCTGGACCGTCTTCCCAAGCTCTTTCGATATCTTCCAATTGATCTTGAGTTGGAAGTGTATGGGATCCTTCGATTGAGCCGCCCACTCCCATTGGGAGGTTAGTTAAATTTTTTCGAATATCCTCTAAGGTAAGCATCATTTGTTCAGCTTCTTTGCTCAAGGAATCATCAGAGTCATTGGTACCCTTGATTAGCTTCACGGCTTCTTCTAACTGTTCCTCGAGTCGCTGGACCGCTTGGGTTGCTTCAAATACAGGTTTTTGAAGTCTATAGATTGACATCAGGGCTTCTTGACGACTTTCCAGTTCATCGTTGGAAATTTCTACCCGAGGATCTATCTGTACCATGACGTCTCCAAACATTGTGACTTGCCCTGCTTCTACTTGGATTTGATAAATGCCTGGCATGACCATGGGGCCTTGAGCTCTGGGCCCTCCTCTGAACCTGTTATTCCCAGGACCGTCTTGGTCATCAACAAAAGCTGGGTTCATCCGATAATCCCAAAGTACTTCGTGAGATCCAGGGGTTATTTTTTCTGAGAATGACCGTATCTCTTGTCCGGTTGTAGTCATTATTTTGAATTCCATGTCCGAAGACGATTGGAATCCTTCGGGGATCCAGTAGCGAATCCGTACATCGTTAGTGGGATTATTCAAACGAAATTCAGCCGATCCAGTCCATTCTTGAATATTTGCAGTCCGCCATTGGGTCGCCACACCAGTTTGGAACAAATAAGGACTATCGGCTTGGACAGAATTTTCAGCTATTTCAACCAGTGGAGTGATATTGTCGAGGATCCAGATTCCTCTGCCATGAGTACCTATGACAAGATCATTATTCCTGTGATGAAGCTTGATATCATCTACAGGAACAGTAGGAAGTCCATTCATAAGAGGAGTCCAGGTGGCGCCCGCATCAATTGACACAAAGATTCCTACTTCGCTTCCCACAAAGACTAAGTTTTCTTGTTCTGGATGCTCGAGTATGACATTTACAGATGATTCTGGTAGACCTGACATTATTGAGGTCCATTCTTCACCGAAGTCATCACTTCGATAGACATATGGTTGAAAATCGCCAGAGTAATGCCCATCAAAGGTAGCGTAAACTCTTCCTTCAAGGGTTTTTGAAGCTATAATCCTGCTCACGTAAGTATTATCGGGAAGGCCGGGAATGTTGCCAGTCAGATCCGACCAGTTGAGTCCTCCATCAGTCGTACCCATCACTCGTCCGTCATCACTACCAGTGTAGAATACATCTGTATTTAAAGAGGATTCATCTATCGTGGTAAGTGTGCTGTAGAAAGACACTCCATCATGCATCGAAAGCATGGAATCTGATGGAAGTTCATCCATTATAGAGAGTTGAGACCGATCGATATTATAGGTTAGATCAGGGCTCATTTGAATCCAGGATGTGCCATTATCAGTGCTCTTGAGTAGCATTTGAGATCCCACATAAACAGACCTCGAATCAGTTTGAGAGAGAAGAATCGGCGTATTCCAGTTGAAGCGGTATTCACGTTCATCCTCCTCTATATCGTCTTCGGACGTGTACTCTTTTCGAGGAAGAGATCCTTCGTCAGAAGACGATAGGGGGCGAGGGGCAATGGATGCTCGCTCACCTGTTTCAAGGTTTAGTAGGCTCACCCTGCCGTTTTGGGATTCTGAAAATGCTACGTTTGGATCCTCTGGATCGATTTGTACGTAAAACCCATCACCTCCACTTATATTTATCCAGTCAGCATTTCGGATTCCTTGGCTATCCAGGGTCTTTGAAGGCCCACACCAGCTCCCATTGTCCTGCAGGCCACCGCATACCCAAAAAGGATCTCTCTGGTCTAAACCTATTTCGTAGAATTGTGAGATTGGGAGATTATCATAGAATCTCCAGTTCTCCGATCTGTCAAAGGAAACCGATAGGCCACCATCACTACCTAGTATCAAGTGGTTAGAATTGTCAGGATCGATCCATAGGGCATGGTGATCAAGGTGGACGTTACGGGCCCCTTGATCTGAGAATGTTTTGCCACCGTCATCAGAGCGCATCAAGTTCTGACCACCCATGTAAATGCGTTCTGGGTCATTGGGATCTATTCTGACCATACTGAAATACATTGGTCTTGGGTTTGTGTCCGACAGGAAGGTCCAGCTATCGCCTCGGTCTTTAGATCCATAAACGCCTGTTTGTCCCCTACGTGCCTCTATCGAAGCAACGAGAATATTACCATCCCTATGGTATATATCCAATCCAATTCTTCCCAAATGTCCGGTGGGGATTCCTTCTTCGAGTCGAGTCCAATTGGTTCCGCCGTCTAGAGTTCTATATATACCGCTTCCAGCACCACTTCCATTGAATCCCCACGCAGTTCTCTGGCGAGTGTACATTGCCACAAAAAGAGTATTTGGGTCTTCTGGATCCATAACCAAATCAATAGCACCACTATAATCGTCGACGTGAAGGACATGCTTCCAGGTAGCACCCCCATCAGTTGTTTTAAAGACTCCTCTTTCTGGGTTTGGCTTCCACAGATTCCCCACAGCAGCAACGTAAGCTATCTGGGGGTTAGTCGGGTGTACTCTGATACGTGAGATGTGCCTTGTTTCTTCGAGGCCTAGAAATTGCCAAGTTTGGCCTGCATCCAACGATTTAAAAACGCCATGACCCCAAGGAGAACTTTGACGGTTCTGGGGCTCTCCAGTTCCAACCCAAACGATGTTGGGGTTGGATGGAGACAGCGTGATATCACCGATTGAAGAAGTTACTTCGTCTGTGAATATTTCATCCCAGGTAGTTCCGTGGTTTGTGCTCTTCCACACTCCAGCTGTAGCTGTGCCTACGTAGATTATGCTTTTATTTGAGGGATCTATGGCTAAATCACTGATTCTTCCACCTACGACACTCGGTCCGATTTCTCTCCATTCAAGAAAATTGACCGAAGCCAAATCATCACCGATCTGGTTTTGTTGAGATTCGAGTGCTGCTGTAGGGCACACCATCAGCATAACCAGGCTGGCAAAAGTCTTTGAGTGCTTCACGGATTGTCCTCATTTAGAAGATGAACTGTCTGCATTCTATTATAGGGATTTTGGGGATCAATTACTTAGGTAGCAATATGTTAAGATGGGTAGGATGTCGAATATGCGGATTTAGAATTATTCTATTCTGCGACTATCTCTATTGGGCTGAAGTGCATATTCTAGTCTACTCTATCTGATAATTAAGATCTGTGTTTAGGAAAATACGTGAGTTTTGAATGAATGTATTGCTTATTTCTTGCTATGACCTAGGGCACCAACCTTTCGCGGTGGCATCAGCGTCAGCTCATTTACTGGAGCGGGGACATCACGTTGAGTGCTTGGATTTGGCAGTGCAAGATTTTGATGAAAAAAAAATCCTAGGGGCGGATGTAGTTGGAATATCAATACCAATGCATACGGCCCTGTGTTTAGGGGTAAAAGCAGGAGAGCGAATTAGGACACTAAAGAAAGAAGTTCAGATCTGTTATTTCGGTCTATATGCTTCGTTGAATGAAAAATTTTTACTGTCGGGTGTGGGAGATGCTGTAATAGGGGGAGAATTTGAAGGTCCACTTGTTCACTATGTGGATGGCCTTCGTAAGAAAGGGGTCAGCCCTCCAGGAGTCTCTGTCGAGCAAAATCTGGTGATGCCTAATCTGGCCAGGCAAGAATTTGTTACGCCAGTACGTTCTTTATTACCCCCTCTCGAGAGCTATTCAAAATTAATTATGCCTGACCAAGATAGAAAATTGGTTGGGTCCACACAGACTACTAGAGGGTGTGCTCATCGCTGTAAACATTGCCCAATTCCTTCTGTCTACGAAGGAAGGCTGAGGGTAGTGCAAGAGCAGGTGGTATTAGCCGACATAGACAACTTGGTGGCTATGGGGGCTGAGCACATTTCTTTTGGCGATCCGGATTTTCTCAATGGGGTAAAGTATTCCCTGCGGATAGTACGTGCTATGAATAAGAAACATGCGCAGATAAGCTTTGATATAACTGCAAAGGTAGAACATCTTTTGGAGTATCCAGATGTGCTGTGTGAATTGGGTGAGTTGGGTTGTTTGTTTGTTGTCTCGGCTGTGGAAACTGTGGATGATAGGATATTAAAATATTTGGACAAAGGACATACTCAAAAAGATGTGATTGTGGCGCTACATAATACTAAGAAAGCAGGAATACATTTGAAGCCTTCACTGCTCCCTTTCACCCCTTGGACTACAGTTTCAGGCTACTTGGATCTTCTAGATTTTATTGAAGAACAGGGTTTGGTCTACAACGTGGATCCTGTCCACTATTCTATAAGGTTATTGTTGCCGCCAGGATCCAAACTCCTGAAACTTCCTGAGGTCTCTGCAGTAGTTGGTGGGTTTTCAGAAGATGATTTGGTGCACCAGTGGGCTCACCCTGATGCTAGAGTCGATGAATTGCAAAAACAAGTGGCCTTAATCGTTGAATCTGGTTGCGAGAATGAGGAAGATTTAGCGGTTACCTTTGCAAAGATAAAAGCAGTAGCCTCGGGATCAGAGGTTGATCTAGAGGTCGATCCACTCCAAAACTCGAAAGTACCAGTTGAGTTGCGGCCCCCAAATTTTTCCGAGTCGTGGTTTTGCTGAGCAGAACCTACTGAGAGTCAGTTAGGCTCTGTGGCTGGGAGATAAAAAATAAACAGACTAGACTATCGAGGAGTCAGGAGTGCACTTAATGTTGCAGAGGTAATGATGATCATTCCAAAGAGGAGGGCAACTATGAGGGTTTTTATTGGATGGGGCCTATGCTTATTCCTGTTAGCAGCATGCAGCCGAGAGCACTCTGACGTTACTGCATTTGTAGGAGCTGATATCTGGGATGGGACAGGTTCTGAAATGGTCTCAAAAGGGGTCATTTTGGTTGAGGGAGGACGCATCCTTGAGGCAGGATCAGAGGGTGAGGTGGTAATACCCTCAGGAGCCCAAATAGAAGACCTGGGTGGTCGAACAATAGTGCCTGGACTAATCAACACTCATGGACATGTAGGTGGAGTCTTAGGGCTCGAATCTGGACATTACAATAGAGAAAATTTAATACGTCAGCTTCGTTTGTACGCAGATTATGGTATAACGACAGTGAACAGTTTAGGTGGTGATGGGAGTGAGGGGAAACTATTGCGTGATGAACAAGCTGTGTCTGATTTAAATAGGGCGCGTCTATATATTGCGGGTGAAGTGATAGCAGGTACAACCCAAGAAGAAGTATTGGAGGTATTAAGTGAAAATGCTGAACTTGGGGTGGATTGGATGAAAATCAGAGTAGATGACAATCTTGGGTCTACCTCAAAGATGTCTGAAGAACTTTATTCCGTAATCATAGACACAAGTCATGAGCTTGGTTTCAGACTGGCGTCCCACTTATTCTATCTTGAAGACGCCAAGGGCCTTCTCAGGGCAGGGACTGATTTTATAGCTCATAGTGTGCGAGATGTCGTTGTGGATGAGGAGTTTCTGTCTTTGTTGCGTCAAAGTGGCGTTTGTTATTCACCAACTCTGACCAGAGAGGTATCTACTTTTGTGTATGAGAACAGACCAGATTTCTTTGATGACCCATTCTTTCTGGAACATCCAGATCCTGAGGTTACAGTCCTGAGAAAGTATGTCTTGGAAGAGCTGTCTCAACCTTCGAGGCAACAGGCGGTACGAGAAAATGTAAGCGCACAAGGTTACAAAAGAGCACTTCCGGTGGCTATGGAAAATTTAAATAAGATTTCTGATGCTGGATTACCGATAGGCTTCGGAACTGATACTGGGCCAGCAGGGCGTTTTCAAGGATTCTTTGAGCATATGGAGTTGGTCCTGATGGAAAGATCGGGAATGAGTTCCGAACAGATTCTTAGATCAGCGACTGGTCAAGCGGCAAAATGTTTGGGTCTAGAAGAAGAGGTTGGTACATTACAAGCTGATAGATGGGCAGATTTCATAGTGCTGACTGAAAATCCACTGGAAGACGTGAGGAATATGAGAACCATAGAGTCTGTTTGGATAGCAGGTAACAGGATAGGTTGAAGAAGATGTTGACGAATCGGCCGACCAACCCAGCAGCGGAAGAAATTTTAGGAGGATATTTCCCTGTCTTAGACCATGGTTTCGTCTCCTTAGTAGACTACATGGGTACGGACGAAGATGTGGAGAGAGCTGCTAGGGTAAGTTATGGTTACGGGACTAGAAAGACGAGCCAGACGAGGGGCCTCATAAGATACCTTCGTCGCCACTACCACACTACGCCTAGCGAGATGGTAGAACTGAAATTTCACTGTGCAATGCCCATGTTCGTTGCAAGGCAATGGATTAGGCATAGGACTGCTTCAGTCAATGAATACAGTGGTCGCTATTCACTGATGCCGTTGCTTTTCTATAAGCCAGAGTCAGAACATTTTTCGCTACAGAGTAAAGACAACGCTCAAGGTCGTCAGAACGATGCTGCTTCCCACGAGCTTTACAAAAAAGCAGTGAAACACTGGGAAAAGATGCGCACTGAGGTTTCTCATGGGTACCGCTGGATGGTGGAGGAGGATGTGGCACGAGAATTAGCGCGTATTGATTTACCTTTGTCGACATATACTCAGTGGTATTGGAAAATCGACCTACACAATCTTTTTCACTTTTTGACACTGAGAGATGACCCTCACGCTCAGTGGGAAATCCAGGCCTTTGCTCGCGTGATGGCAGGTATGCTAAAAAGGGTGGCTCCATTGAGCTATGAGGCATGGATCGACTATAACGTTTGCGGACAGGTTATGAGTAGAGGTGATATCCTAGCTCTAAAGGAGTTTGTGGAGGCTGGAGAGGATGGGATAAGGGCAAGAAAAGATGTAGAGGGAGTTGTTGATAGTGAAAAGCTTCAAGAATTTGGACTGTCCGCAAGAGAAATAAGGGAGCTTATTACCAAGCTTGAGCCTGTCAAGAGGCCTGACCATGACTTAGATCTCGCAAGCATGAGAAAAGCGGAAGATGTGGCCGAAGAACTAGGTGAAGCAGTTCCGAAGCTCCTGGAGTCCGATTAGCTGGACAAAAATGTGAGTCCAGGGAGTTGTTTTGGAAGAGGCGCCGAAGTTTGATCAATGGGATAAATCATTATCAAAGGAATTGATAGCAAATGGAGAGAAAAGTTTTGCCTCTGCATGTAAGACGAACCTTCCTAGTTCTGGTTTCCACTGTTGCTATTGTTTTTTTTTCGTCTCTACTATTTATGATTTTTCAGGGCAGGAAGGGATTGTCGGACGAGAGGACTGTTTTGGCAGTCTTACCAATTTATTCTGAGCTGGTAAAAGATTCGCCAGCTCGTTATGAAGGATTCGCAGAAGGATTGGCCGCCTATTTTGGAAGGGCAGATCCTCAGATTTTAGGAGTTTTAGGACCTGCAAGTACTGACAGGTATACTAGCCAAGGTATGGGTGCTTTGGATATAGGAAATGAAGTGTTGGCCGATCTCGTTGTGACTGGGCGTGAGCAGGGTACCGAAGCCGATCCGATTTTGTTGGTGGAACTGCTTCAAGTCAGTGATGCATCAATTTTGTGGAAGAGGGAATTCATGCTAGATGAAAATTTGGATTGGCGAGGTTTACTTGTCGAGGTGAGTACTCAAGTAACATCTGTTTTGGATTTGCCTCGATAAGCAACAAAGTATCGATCTGTAATCAAACTAGAACAATTCAAGCAAGAGAAGGCAGGCCTGACAACAGTCCAAATAAGGAGTGAGAATGGGGAAAGTAGTATATAAATCAGAAAGCAAGATAGAACGAGTAGAAGGGCCCTTTCGCAAGGCATACATTCCAGCAACCGAGGCTCCAGTAGATTTTGGTGTTCACGGTGCTATAGCTGAACATTATGGAGTTACGGGTAAGGATGAAGTAGCAACTACCCTAGACTACATTGTTGCAGCAACTGGCGGCTGACTGGCTGGTACTTTTGGAGGCGCGCTGGAGGCGCGCGGGATTTCAGCTAGCTCGAATTGCCTTGAGACGAAAGTTGTTGGGGAGGTGGAAAAGGAAGGAAATGTCTTGGTCTTAAAGAGAATTCATGTTAAGTATCGTTTAAAAGGAAGTGTTGACTCTGAAGAGGTGGCAAATAGGGTCCATGCGTTACACCGAGACAGTTGCCCTGTTTATAAGTCGATTTCAGACTGCATTGAGATAACTACAGAACTGAAGTTCGTTACAGGATAATCTGAGGTACATTCTGTGTCTTTCTAAGAGTACGATAAGAAGGGGATGACAAAGTGGGACTACAAACAGATACTCACGCGACTGGTCGGATCTGTGTGTTGGGAGGGGGCAATTTAGGGAAAGCTTTGGTGAAGGGATTAATTGAGGGCGGTGGTATGGATCCAGACAGCATAACGGTGACACGCAGGGATTCTTCCAAATTGAAGGAGTTGGCTTCAATGGGTGTGCGAGTGTCAGAAGACAACATATCTGCCTTGGAAAGCTCCAGTATAATCATCATAGCAGTGCAACCACAGCAAATTCCCGAGTTGTTCATGGAGATTAAGGAGGTGGCAGAATCTAGCCCGCGCACATTTGTTTCAGTTGTGAGCGGCATCTCTACTGAGACTGTTAAAGTAGGATTGGGCCTTGAAAATAATCCGGTGGTTAGGGCGATGCCTAATACGGCAGTGTCGGTAGGAGAAGCTGTTACCTGTTTAGCCTCTCAGGATACTGAAGCTTTGGAGAAAACGGAAAGGTTGTTTGATCGTATTGGAAAAACTATTCGGCTGTCGGAGGAAATGATCACTGCATCCACGGCACTTAGCGCTTGTGGTATAGCTTTTTTCCTTCGCTGCATACGTGCTGCCTCACAAGGAGGGATAGAAATAGGGTTCCACCCCGAGGAGGCTTTGTTCTTGGCAGCGCAGACGGCTAAAGGGGCAGCGTCTTTAATACTGGAAGCGGGATATCATCCAGAAGACGGTATTGATCAAGTGACTACGCCTAGGGGCTGCACCATAGCAGGTCTGAATGAGATGGAACACCAGGGTCTAAGTTCTGCCATAATAAGAGGGATTGTGACTTCAGCGGAGCAAGCGGAAGGTCTGATGGAGGATTAGTGGCACAACGAGGCTGTATGGAAAAAACTTTTTAAGAGAAGAGCATCATAACAGCGGTCGTAGGCTGGTCATTCAGGGTAGAGTTTCTCCTATTGCTACTACGGCATGCTCTGGAACTAAATGCAAGTCGTCTTCGACCAACCTCGCAGCTTCGTGAAGAATAATCACTAGAGTTCCTGGGGTGAGGCCGTCATCTTGACCAGGAATATCATATTCTTCACTAGGCGTGTGTAAAACTATTTGTCCTCTTCTCAAAGTTCGGTCAGCGCAAGTGCCAACTAGTCTAACTGTCGCCCACCCAGGCCGTGGAGCCCAGACAAGGTTAGTGGGTGTTTTTAATCTGAAGTCATTCATGGTCGATTTCCTTAGGTCTGTTTATTAAGTTGGTGTGCACCTTTTACTAGAAGATCGTAAGTGGCAGCTTGGGCTTCCGACATTTCTAAGGGCAGAGTAATAGGCAGAGCACGGTGCGATGCGATGTCGGGCATATGTAGCACCATCCGGTCCATAGGAGTTGGATCGTGATAATCGTGTAGATTCCCAGAAGTATCGATTTCTACGGGTGATCCAGGGTCACGTAGGTTAGCAACGAAACAGCCGTATTTTTGCCAGGCCACAAGGCAGTCTTTATCATTTCGTATAATTTCTGGCAAGAGTGTTTCTTCGTAATAGGCCAGAGCTTTTCGATAAGCGTTGTGATCATCTTGTTTTAGATCTTGTAGTTGTTTCCTGCATATTTCCCTGGGATCGCGAACAGAGTTCCTCCCCAAGATGTCTGCAAGAATTGCATCAGCTGCGTCCTTCATCAGCAGTGTTTATCCATCTATACTCCGGCCGCCATAGAATCCATGAATTCTTTGTTTGTTTCAGTTTTCCCCATCCGTTCCAGTAGAAACTCAATGGCCTCGCCAGGTGGCATATCGGCAAAAAAGTTTCGAAGTAAATAAACACGGTTCAACTCATTTTGAGAGAGTAGCAATTCTTCTTTACGAGTTCCAGAGCGATTGATATCTACTGCTGGAAATACTCTCCTGTCGGAGATATTCCTATCCAGTATCAATTCCATATTTCCTGTTCCTTTGAATTCTTCAAAAATCACCTCATCCATTCTGCTGCCAGTGTCCACTAAAGCTGTTGCAATGATAGTTAGAGAACCGCCTTGATCAATGTTTCTGGCTGCACCAAAAAAACGTTTTGGCTTTTGGAGTGCTTTCGCGTCGACTCCACCAGATAAGACTTTTCCAGAATGTGGCATTGTAGAATTGAAAGCCCTAGCCAACCGAGTTATCGAATCGAGAAGGATCACAACGTCTTTCCCTTGCTCCACAAGTCTTTTTGCCCTTTCTAAAACCATATTGGCTACTTGGGTATGTCTAGCAGCAGATTCGTCAAATGTGGAGGACAGGACGTCCCCGTCCACATTTTGTTTCATATCTGTAACTTCTTCTGGTCGTTCATCTATCAACAGAACCATTAGGTGGACACTAGGGTGGTTGATTGCGATGGAACTAGCGATTTTCTGGAGTAAAATGGTTTTGCCAGCTTTGGGTGGGGAAACGATTAGTCCGCGTTGCCCCATTCCTATCGGAGCTACTAAATCCATAACACGGGTAGAAAGATCTGGCCCTTTTAATTCCAGGCCGAGTCGCTGCTCTGGATATCGGGGTCGCAGGTCGTCAAATGGTGTTCTGGACTCAATGTTATCGGGAAGAACGTCGTTGATTGTTTCTATCTTCAAAAGCGCCAGATAACGTTCACCGTTTTTTGGCGGGCGAACTTGACCTACTACAGCATCTCCAGTGTTCAATCGGAATCTTCTTATTTGAGATGGGCTTACATAGATGTCATTTGGACTACTTAGGTAATTGGCCATTTCAGATCGCAGAAATCCATAACCTTCCGAAAGTACTTCCAGCACACCTGAGCCTTGTAGTTTCTTATTTTGCGCCACAAAGGCTCGTTCGATTCTGGATATTAGGTCCCTCTTTTTTATAGAGGTATAGTTCGGTATTTCAAGTCCATGAGCTATGTCCCGAAGGTCTCCCAGGGTGCTCAACCTTAGTTGAGTGACGTTCATGACTTCCCTTTTCTCGTTATCTTCCACAGGGTGTTCGTAACTCGGTTGGTCACTCAAGCTTGGATGCTCCGCTGATACATTGTTAGGAGGTTGGCGCCTTAATATCGAGTCAGGCACAGCTGAATTAATTGGTTCGGGGATGATAACAACTTGTTGAAGCTAAACTGCCAAGCGGATTGTAATTGAGCTTTGTGGGCGGGTCAAGAGAGAGTATGTAAGTTAGGCATTGTCCATTGGGTGGATTTGTTTTCTGTTTAACCCATGAGGGGTGGTTTGGGTTAGCAGTCTAGCTTCATTTAACAGCGTCAAATTGTTGGAGATTTTTCGAGTGGACACTTTTGGGTTATACGATGAATACAGCGCTGGTGGAGTAGTTGTGAGGTGGATGGGGAACGCAGTTCATTTCCTCTTGATCTTAGATCCCTATGGGAAATGGGGGCTACCGAAAGGCCATATTGAAAGTGGAGAAAATAATAGAGATGCTGCTGTGAGAGAGGTGATTGAAGAGACTGGTTTGCCTAGCGTTACTCTAGGACAAACATTGGGTTCAGTTGATTGGTCCTACCTTTGTGGCCAGACTTCAAAGACTAATAGGAAGTGTTGCGAATATTTTCTGATGAGGGCAGCAAAGGGCAGTTTGACGCCGCAGGTGTCTGAAGGAATCCAGGATTGTAGATGGGTTTCAATGTCAGAAGTGTTTCAAGTTTTAGATTATGACAATGTCAAGACAGTGATTGAAAGGGCTGTTGAGATTGTGAAATCAGGAAGTCCTAACGAAATATTTGAAAAACAGGGTCGTGAGGATGCTGAGATAGGTCTTTGAGGAATTAAATAATGAAAAGAGATTTGAAAGATATTACAATCGTTGGCGGCGGCCCCACAGGACTTTTTGGTGCCTTTTACGCTGGTTTGCGTGGATTGTCGACCAGGATAATCGATTCTCTCCCAGAACTCGGTGGGCAGTTGGTAGCTTTATATCCAGAAAAATATATTTATGATGTCGGAGGGATTCCAAAAATTCTCGCGAAAGATCTTGCTCGAGACATGATCGAGCAGGGGTTACAGTTCGGCCCAGAGGTTTTTCTTGATCAGCAGATCACAGAGTTGGTGTCAGAAGGGGAGAATTTCATCCTACGTGGTCCAGATGCTGAATTTTTGACTAGGTCTGTATTGATATCCGGTGGTAAAGGGGCCTTCGAACCGAGACATCTTGACTGCCCGGGCTATAGCCAGTTTTTGGGGGAAGGAGTGATTTATATGGTTGAGGATCCCAAGCAACTAGAAAACAGAAAAATTCTTGTAGTGGGTGGTGGAGACTCAGCATTAGACTGGGTTTTGGCCCTGCAAGACACTGCTGAAGAGATCACTATAATTCACCGTAGAGAGGAGTTCCGAGCACACGAGGACTCAGTTCGCCAATTGCAACTGGCAGTGGGTTCAGGGCGAGTAAATCTAAAGACCTTTCATGAAGTCCGGGAGATACATGGGGACAAGACGGTTGAAGGAGTGACAATTTTCGATAATAAGTCCAACGAGGAGTCTACACTTGATGTTGATGTTGTACTTTGTTTACTTGGCTTTAAACCCGACCTAGGGCCGATCAAATCTTGGGGACTGGATTTAGAGAGGAATAGGTTGTCAGTCGACTCATTGATGAGGACTTCCCAGCCGGGAGTATTTGGGGCTGGTGATTTAGTTTCTTATGAAGGCAAACTTGATCTCATTGCAACAGGATTTTCGGAAGCTGCTATAGCAGTCAATAATATAGTTCGCCACTTGGATCCAAAAGCGAGAGTTAACCCTGGACACTCAACTAATCTAAAGATATTTAAGGATAAGTAGTTGGACCTTGTGGAAATATACTTTAATGTGGAATTTATTTTTTAACCTGCTTGAAGGCTGAATAAAAATGTCAGAACATTCTAGGGAACAGTTGGTAATCATTGGTTCAGGGCCTGCCGCATGGACCGGAGCGATATATGGTGCCAGAGCGAATTTGGCTCCCCTGGTGATTGAGGGTGTTGGTAGTCGTACAATGATTCCAGGCGGGCAGCTGATGTTCACCACTGAGGTGGAAAATTATCCGGGATTTCCAGAAGGTGTCACTGGGCCACAAATGATGTCGGACTTTAGGTCGCAGGCTCTGCGCTTCGACACGAGAGTGATAACAGAGGATGTCGTTTCAGTGAATTTTTCAGATCGACCGCTATCGTTGCAGACTAACACTGGAAAAGTGATAGAAACAGACACAGTTGTAATTGCTACGGGGGCGAATGCCCAGTGGATCGGCCTAGAGAATGAGCAAAGGCTGGCTCAAAGTGGCGGTGGGGTTTCTGCTTGTGCGGTATGTGATGGGGCTCTTCCTCACTTCAGGGATCAAGTCATTGCCATTGTAGGAGGTGGAGACAGTGCAATGGAAGATGCTCTGTACATGGCAAAATTTGCAAAGGAAGTCGTGGTGATTCACAGGCGAGATAAACTGAGAGCTTCAAAAATTATGCAGGAGCGTGCTTTTGAAGAGGAGAGGATCAGGTTCGAGTGGAATAAGGTCGTTGAGGATGTTTTAGGGGAGGAAGTAATCGGAGCTGTCCTATTGAAAGATGTTTCTACCGGACAGAAGAGCGAACTCGCAGTGGGAGGGCTATTTGTGGCAATCGGCCACACTCCCAATACAGATTTCTTGGGTGGTCAGATCGACTTGAAATCAAATGGATTTATCAAGACTCCAACTCCATGGAGGACTGAGACATCAGTGCCAGGTGTGTTTGCTGCTGGAGATGTCATGGATGACTTTTACAAGCAAGCAGTGACTGCAGCTGGCACAGGCTGTATGGCTGCATTGGAGGCGGAGAGATGGTTGGCCCACGGAGGATTAGGGAAAGTGTGATTCGGAAGAATCGATTGTTCCATGTTGCTATCGTCCATCGACTACTATGGTCTGTCCAGTAATATTTGGAGAATTAAGTAGGAAGGTTATGGCTTCGGTTACGTCATCGACTGTTCCAGCTCGTTTGAGCAGAGTCTTATCTACTTCCTGTTGATATTTTTCTTGGTCCATACCCTCTGGAGGAAGGACTAATCCAGGAGCTATAGCATTAACACGAACCCTAGGCGCTAGCGCTAATGCCTGAATTCGTGTAAGGCTTACTAGGCCTGCTTTAGCTATGGAATGATGAGCATATGACACTCTTGGGTTTAGTCCCAAGTGGTCGGATATATTTATTACCGAGCCGGAGCATTCAGTGAGTAAACTGGCAAACTCTTTTACCAATAAATGCGGAGCCCTGAGGTTGACAGCCATCACTTTGTCCCATTCATCACAATTCGTATCTAGGAGAGGTGTAGAAAAGAAATTAGCAGCATTATTAACCAACAAATCCAATCGCTGAAAGTTATTCTGGAAAGAGTTGACGAGGCCCTTAATTGTTTCTGGACAGGACAAGTCTCCTTCAAGAAGAAGCACCTCTCGTCCCTTGTTTTCAAGGTACTTTTGCAAATCTTTGGCGGGTTTGCGAGACGAGTTGTAGCTTACAGCCAGATTATAGCCTTTGTCTGCCAAGGCTAATGAAATAGCACGACCAACGCGAACGGCTCCACCTGTGATAAGGGCGACTTGAGACATACCTGAAACCTATGATTGGGATCGTTTATGGCAAGGCAATTGGTCCAGATAGACTCTTTTAAGAGAAGCGAAACAAGGGGGCATATAGATGAATCTGTCAGGCAAGACCTGTTTAATTACTGGAAGCAGTAGAGGTATCGGTTATGCGATAGCCCACGCACTTTGTCAATCAGGAGCGGATGTAGTGGTTAACAGTCGGAGTGGCAGTGACCTTCAAAAAGTAGCTAAACATCTGGAACAAGGGAGCCAAGGCAGGGTTCTTGCCCTAGAGGCTGACATTAGCAATCCGGTAGAGGGCGAAAATTTAATTTCACGTGTTGTCGATGAGTTTGGACGTCTTGACGTTCTTGTCAACAACGCTGGCATAGGGATTTTTCAATCAATAGAAGAAATGTCACTAGATGATTGGAAGGTACAGATAGATACCAATTTGCTCGGAACTTTCGTGTGTTCACAATCAGCTATTCCCCACTTACTGAGAACAGAGGGGTGGATAGTGAATGTGGGATCTTTGGCTTGTCGCAATGCTTTTGCTGGGGGCACGGGTTATAATGCTAGTAAATTTGGTCTACTGGGGATGACAGAAGCCATGATGTTGGATCTACGTTCGAAGGGAATCAGAGTAAGTATAATAATGCCTGGTAGCGTTGATACGTCATTTGCAGATGGAGAATCAAAGACCTGGGCTTTGACTTCTGAAGATGTAGCAGCGGCAACTCTTCACCTTCTTTCTTATCCAAAGAATGCACATACAAGTAGGATAGAAATGAGACCTAGCCATCCGCCATCCGCCTAAATGACTGGGAACAACAATTTCTTAGAGTACGATAAAATATTCCATTCATACTTGTAACTTCAGAAAGAGGAACTAGACTACTGTCATTGAGGGCAAATCCATTCCTAGTCTGTAAACCAAGAGGCAAGAATGTCTGAGAAGTATCGCAAAGAAAAAGATTCATTGGGTGAAGTCCAAGTTCCAGTCGACGCTCTTTATGGGGCTCAGACTCAAAGAGCCTTAGAAAATTTTCCGATCAGCGGCTATCGTTTTGGTCGCCGGTTCATTCAGGCACTAGGACTGGTGAAAAAATGTGCAGCCACGGTCAATAGAGATTTGGGTTACATCGATCCTGTCTTAGCGGATTCAATAGTGAAGGCGGCTTCTGAAGTGGTAGATGGTACCTGGGATAAAGCGTTTGTAGTGGATATATACCAGACAGGTTCTGGAACGTCGACGAATATGAATGCTAATGAGGTAATATCCCGACGAGCGAATCAACTACTGAAAGATGAACTAGTACATCCCAATGATCACGTGAATTTTGGGCAGTCGTCAAACGATGTCATACCATCGGCTATCCACATTTCAGCTCGTTTGTCACTTGAATTAGATTTGATTCCTGCACTAAAAAGACTGGAAGATGCTCTTGCTCTGAAGGCAGATGAGTTTGACCACATCATCAAGTCAGGAAGAACTCATTTAATGGATGCTACTCCGGTACGTCTTGGACAACAATTTGGTGGATATGCACACCAAATAAGTAAGAGCATAAAACGGGTGAATTCGGGATCCGCTGAACTGACCGAATTAGCCTTAGGAGGCACTGCGGTTGGAACTGGTATAAATACTCATCCCGAATTTGCTGAGAGAACGATTGCCTTAATTTCAGAAGAACTTTCGTTAGAGTTTTGTGAGGCAGAGAATCATTTTGAGGCGCAGGCTGCTAAAGATGCTGTCGTGCAACTTTCGGGTTGTCTGAATACAGTGGCAACAAGCTATTTCAAGGTGGCCGATGATCTTCGGTGGCTGGCTAGTGGACCAACTTCCGGGATCAGTGAAATCCAATTGCCAGCTATCCAGCCAGGAAGTTCTATCATGCCAGGAAAGGTCAATCCGGTTATGTCAGAAGCTATGATGATGGTGGCGGCACGTGTGATGGGTAACCACACTACGGTTACGATGGCTGGTCAGAGAGGAAATTTTGAATTGAATGTAATGATGCCTGTGTTGGGCTTCACGACTCTTGAATCGATCAGACTACTTGCTAACATGGCTATTGTATTTGCAGATCGTTGTGTGAAAGGGATTACAGTAAATGAAGGGAGAACTCAGGAGCTCTTGGAGAAAAATCCTTCGATCGCCACTGCACTTAATACTTTTATCGGATACGATAAAGCGGCAGATGTGGCAAAAGAGGCTGCTAGAGAAGGTGTCTCTGTCAGAGAGGTCGTACAGCGCCACAATCTTATAGATGCGGACAAGGTGGACGACGCTTTAGATGTGCGGAAAATGACGGAGCCAGGCCTGCCAGAATGAGGCCAATTACATTTTAACTTCGGAGAGAGGGTTCTGATGGCAGACGAATTAGGCGCTCACGTATCAGCTGAAGGTGGTGTGCAGAATTGCCCTTCTCGGGCTACCGAAATCGGAGCAAAATGCATCCAGCTTTTCACCAAACAGGCGCAACGTTGGCATGAGCCTACCCTTGCCAGAGATACGATTGATCATTTTCTTTCTGAGAGAGAGTCACATGAGTTGGACTTTGTAGGCGCCCACGATTCTTACTTGATCAACCTTTCTTCACCTAACGCTAATAGTTGGGAAAAATCGAAACAGTCTTTTCAGGCGGAGCTGGAACGCTCTACATCTCTTGAGCTCGATTTTGTAGTTACTCATCCTGGCAATGCCACGGGAATTTCGGCGAAGAGCCCAGACAATAACCAGCGTCGAACTGACTTGAAAGACATTCAAGTAGAGATGGACCAGATACAGAAAATGATGGATGAAGGATTAGATGATTCTGCTGAGTCACAACTAAAACTGGAAAAACAATCGCTAGATAGAAAGAGAAGGGCATTACTGGAGCAAGGGGAGGATCTGCAGAAAGGATTGGAGCTTAATGCCTTAGGAATCACTAGGGCCCTTGAAGCGGTCGAGCCAGGCACGAAAGTACTGCTAGAGTTGACCGCTGGAAGTGGCACCAGTGTCGGAGGGACTTTCGAACATCTGGCAAGGATTAGGGATCTCATTCCGTCGGATCTGAAAGAGAGAGTAGGTTTTTGTTTCGACACTTGTCACGGCTATTCAGCGGGTTACGATTTGGTAGAGGATTACGAAGGAGTTTGGGATCAGTTCGACAGTGTCCTTGGAATTGATAATCTGGGGCTTATTCACATGAATGATTCCCAACATCCATTTCTTTCCCACAAGGATAGACACCAAAACATCGGGGATGGATTTATAGGAGAAGAGCCTTTTAGGAAGATAATGATGGATCCTCGGCTCAGTGGAGTGCCTAAAATTCTCGAGACGCCCAAAGGTAATGATCCAGTGGCCTCTGACTTGCACAATCTTAGTCTGCTGAGGTCATTTAGGAGTTGATAGTTGGCGAAGAGGGATTGCATAAGTAATTTCAAAATGTTCATATGCTAGTTGTATGCAGGGAAGCCATCATTATTGAGCTAACACCTGTGAAGTCGGGGCTTGCTTTCCTGGTCTGACACCATGCCTCTTGAGGAGGAAGGTGGATGCTAGGTTGGAGTCACAATCGCTGTCCCTGAGCTTCAATAAACTGCTTGCTTGTATACAAGCTCCAAAGGGGCTGGAGGATTTCTTCTGGCCCCCTTGGAGTGTGAGGTGGAGATTAAACAGGAGATGGTTTGATACAATGATGAGGCTATTCTCGATGACAGTGGCTTTGATACTTACCGTAACTGTCTATAACCCAATTTTAGCTTCAGTGGAAGAACATTTTGGGATTGCTAAATCTGTGCCCAAGGAAAATGGTCAGGTCCAGTCTGTTTCTAAGATCGAGCTTTGGTTCACTCAGGCTCCACAACAAAATTCGGTGTCCATTAGGCTGGTTCGTTCGGATCAGTCTCTCGTATCAGCTGCCATTTTCGATAGTAAATCAGATGCCCCCAAAGGATTCATTGCAGATCTGGATCATAATTTGAATCCAGGGGAATACGAGGTCGTTTGGCGTGGGATAGGTCAAGACGGTCATGTGGTTAATGGGAGCTATAGTTTCATGGTGTCTGCAGAGTAAAGTTGGGGAAGCTAAGTGGCTTTAATAGTCGATTCAGTTATTTCCTGGTTTTACTTTCTGGTATTGGTGTTTGTCCTGGGTGTCATTTTTTCTAAATGGACCCTCTTTTCCAGGATCAATCAGGACGAAGTGTTTCTTGATGCATTTATAGACAGGGTTCTTCCTAGATTTGCAATAAGAGGACTGGTCCTCTTGACGCTCTCGATGTTGCTCTTGTTTTTGAATCAATTGACAGCCTTTCGCGATATTTTTGTTCCATGGACGACTGATGCCTGGCTACTACTAAGGCATACTTCGTGGGGGTCCTTGTGGATCGCGACTTTGACAGTCTATGCACTAGCCTTAATGGCTCTGAATTTAAGAGGTATGTCGGGGTGGGGCTTCGCAACAGTATGTATACTTTTGGGTGCAATGTTTCCGGCTTTTTCGGGGCACGCAAGTGCCGTTGAGGACCTTTCTTGGCTTAGCTTGTCAGCAGACGTTCTTCATGTATGGTCAGCAGGCGGATGGTTGGGTTCCCTCGCATGCCTCATCATCATCGACCGCTACTGGAAAAGAAGGAACTCAGAACCGAAGTCACTAATACCCATGTTTATTTCAAGATTTTCGTCCTACTCTATGGTGTGGGCGCCTATGCTGGTGATTTCAGGCGTTGTGTCGACATCCATTCATTTGTCAGGCGTTGGCGATTTATTTTATAGTGACTATGGAAGGGTTCTTTTTCTAAAGATAATTTTGGCAGTAACTGTAATGGGTTTGGGCCTATTAAACTCAATTAACGTCAGGATGGGATTCCATCAGAGTGGCGATATAGGTCGATTGAAAAGCAATATTTCGAAGGAGGTCTGGATAACTCAGATCGTTTTGCTGTTAACAGCAATTCTGATTCAAGGATCTCCTCCTGGACACCAGGATGCTGAACATCATTTAAGTATTGAAATGTTTTTGGTAAGAATAGTTGGTATCGGCATGTTTTTTTACGTCATAGCTTTCAGTTTAATCCTACTGTTCGCCATTTATCTGCTTAAGGGAAGTAAATTAGAATCCGACTGAGTATGCTCAAACCGAAAAAATCGAAGAACTTCAGTGCAGGTCTAATTTGGCAGAGCGAGCACTATTTGTGGCTATTTTTTGGAAATGGACGAATTAAAAACGAAGAAGGTCCGATCAGATGTTAGTAAGTCCTAGGGGTTCGTGGTTATTCTCTTGAAGATTGATCGATGTTTAGCGACTTTCATCTACTGAGGACAATTATATTTAGTATCGTTTAACGGATAATCTGAGGGCATGCAACAACCTACTCGTAGTTCTTTGAAAGAAGCAATGCTACCTTTGGTCTGTGCAGTCCATTGTATC
Organism: Longimicrobiales bacterium; assembly: GCA_045561015.1. Classification (GTDB taxonomy): domain Bacteria; phylum Gemmatimonadota; class Gemmatimonadetes; order Longimicrobiales; family Gaopeijiaceae. The sequence continues at coordinate 61,607 of JBJKYO010000038.1, forward strand.
GTTACGCCAGTTGCAAGTCCGGTTTTGTCAGTCGCAGGTCACAACACTGGTTTGGAGTATGGCCTTTTAAGTGTAGCACTGATCGTGGCGGTAATTTCCTATGGCTTTGGCCTAAAGCATCATCGTAACCATTTAGTGTGGTCTTTGGGTCTGTTAGGCTTTTTAATATGGGGAATGTCTCTGGGAGATATCCTCCTCCCTTTTTCGGAAGCACAGGGAAGTACTGTTGGAAGCGTGACGGTCGCGAGTACTTTGCTTTGGAATGGTCATCTTCGCCACAAGGCTATTTGTGGCGAGTGTGTCTGCCCTGTACATAGAGACTGAAGGTAAAATTAAAATATGAGTTCAGTAAAGATCACTAGAGAGCTTCATTTCAGCGCTGCCCATAGAGTTTTCAATCCTGAATGGACCGACGAGAAGAACAGCGAAGTGTTTGGTGGCTGTGCTAATCCAAATTGGCATGGTCATGATTATAGATTGCTGGTGACCGTAGAAGGGACTCCCGATCGGAAAACTGGATTTGTGATGGATCTAAAGGATCTCAAACGTTTAGTACAATCTAGAGTCATACAGGATGTTGATCACCGCAACATAAATCTCGAGGTGTCTTGGATGGAAGGAGTGATACCTTCCACGGAGAATTTTGTCATGGAGATTTGGAACAGATTAGTAAGAGAATTTCCTGAAGGGGTGGAGTTAAGTAAACTGACCTTATGGGAAACACCTAGACATTGCGTGGAGTACGAAGGATGAGTAATCAATTGGAGGAAGTATCGTTTGAGGAGTTAGTGGCTGAAATCATCACAAGACTAGGAGATGATCCAGAGAGGGAGGGTCTGACTAGAACTCCGCTACGAGTTAAAAAGTCTCTAGAATTCTTGACCAGCGGATATAGGACAGATATCGGTAACGTCATCAATGGAGCTCTTTTTGAAGAAACTCACAAAAATATGGTACTGGTCAAGCAGATAGAAGTCTATTCTTTATGTGAGCATCACCTTTTACCCTTCTTTGGGAAGGTGCACATCGGTTACGTTCCAAACGGAAAGATTGTGGGGTTGTCCAAGATGGCACGTATAGTGGAAGTTTTTGCTAGGAGGCTTCAAGTTCAAGAGCGTTTGACAGAACAAATAGCACAAGCTGTGTGGGACTTGATAGAGCCTGTTGGCGTGGGGGTGGTCATCGAAGCACAACATCTATGCATGATGATGAGGGGTGTCCAAAAACAGAATTCCAAAACGGTTACTTCTGCTATGCGAGGGACGTATTTAGATGATTCGATGACCCGCACAGAATTTTTAAGGCTGTGTGGGACTGACTATAGTTCAGTATCGTCGTAAAAGATGACACACCCATTTGAGGGAAAGACGGGACTGGTGGTCGGTGGGGGAGGAGATATTGGCAGGGCAGTGGCTGAAACCTTAGTAGCTCAAGGTGTGAAGGTCCATCTCACTTCTAGGTCAAAGGATAAGGCTGTTGATGTAGCTAGCCAGATAGGTGGCTTTGGGCACGTATTGGATTTTAAAAGTCCTGACACTCTTGAGAGGTCACTAGAGTCACTATTAAAATCGCTTGGTGATTCACCAGATATTTTAGTCAATGCAGCAGGTATTTTTAGTCTTGATTCGATCCCTGAAACTTCCCTAGAGGTATTCAGGGAGAGCTTGACGGTCAATTTAGAGGGTCCATTCGCTGTTATTAGGTGTTTTCTTCCAGGCATGGTGTCCAGAGGCTCAGGTTTAATAATTAATATTGGGTCGGTAGCTGGTCGCGTGGCCTATCCAGGGAATGTGTCTTACTCCTCAGCCAAGTATGGGCTTAGAGGGGTTCACGAGGTGCTGGTAGAGGAGATAAGAAAAACGGGCGTGAGAGCCTCTTTGTTGGAACCTTCGGCTACAAGCACAACATTATGGAACTCTATTGATCCAGATGGCGATGATAAACTTCCCAGTCGTTCGGAAATGCTAGTGCCCTCCGATGTCGCTCAGGCGGTTGCGTTTCTTTGCAGTCGCCCTGTTAATGTTCATGTTCCAGTTCTTGCGATAGAATCGTCTTGAAAAAATAGGAGACCTGTCTTTGCATCTTTTACTAGTAGATCAAATGACATGTCCACGATGTGGGCCAGAATTCGGCCTCATTTTGTTGGCTGATAAAATGAAGAAAAGAAGAGTCTTGGATGGGCAATTGGGTTGCTCGAACTGCAGAAGCCAATACCCATTAGTGGATGGTTGCGGAGATCTTCGGGTCCCCTTCGTTTCAGATCCGGATGAGGGTTTCGTTGGAGTCTCAGGTGAGTTACCAAAAGCAATGGAGATTGCTGCCCTGCTCCGCTTGACTGGTGGATATGGCAATGTGGGACTGATAGGAAATCTTTCTAGTGGAATAAGGGATCTGATTGAGATAACAGCCAATGTTGAGTTCGTAGGAATCCATCACGAGACTGATGATCTTAGTGTGTACACTCCTATAGATAGGGAAAATGGAATTATATGTGGTCCTGGATTGCCCTTCCGAAATAAATGTTTTCGTGGTGTAGTTGTTTCTGGAAGAGAGAAGCAAGATTGCATGATGGAGGTGGTTAGGATCCTTGCGTCTAATGGCAGGCTAGCAGTTTGGGAAAGTACCATTGAATCAAGGGATATTTTGTTGCAATCAGGCCTTAAAATTCTTATGGAACAAAGAGGCGTTGCAGTTTGGGAAAGAAGTTGAAAGATTTTTGACAAGACTGTAGCAGTTTGATCGTTGCGTCCTATTTACGCACATTCTATTTTGCATTCTAGTAGATAGGCTTTTAATCGTAGTACCTTGATGGTGAGAACTTTCCTCTTTAGGGAGTGTAGCTAAATGGCTTGGTGGCAACATTTCTTCAACAAATACACTAATGAAGATCGAACTCTATACTACGAAGAAGGTCTTGCATTGGTGGAAGAAGACAAGCTACATGAAGCATTAACTTCATTCCGGTTGGCCCTTAAACAAACACCAGGAGACGAAGTAATTCTGCAGCAGATAGCTATTGTTTATACAAAGATTGGCATGACCGATGAGGCGATAAAGACTTATAGGCATGTCGTCAAAAAGCATCCGCAAGCCGCAGGAGCTCACTATGGGCTAGCCTTCCTTTTGGTCAGAAGTGGAGAGGATGCCGAAGCGATACCGCATCTCCGCGCTTTTTTGGAGAATGCTCCGGTTGGACAAGAGGCGGCGGAACATGTTTCACACGCTCGCGAAACTCTGGCCAGCCTTACTGGTGAGAGAGACTCCTCCGACACCTCCTCCCAGTCTGGAACGATTCAAGATGAACTCTTTTAAGGGATCGTCATTAAAGTGGACTGGAAGCGGTAATCGTTTCCAGGGCCAGGTCGGACTAGGGCCTATGGCAATCTTGGACGGAAATCGTGAAGCTGGGCCTTCTCCTATGGACTCAGTCCTCTTGGGCCTAATGGGGTGTATGGGAATCGACGTTTTGATGGTGTTGAACAAGTCTCGAGTTGATTTCGATAGTTTGGAGATTTTTGCTGACGCTGAAAGAGCTCCTGATATACCTCGGTTTTTCAAAAAGGTAACCCTTTACTTTGAGGTCGGTGGGATTCAGGATGAGGACACTTCTAAACTAAATCGAGCTATAGAACTTTCCGTTGAAAAATATTGCAGCGTGCTGCATTCGTTGAGGCCTGATATGGAATTGATTACCGAAATAAGGAGGTCTTAGTGAAAGTGGCGGAGGTGCAACGGCAACAAGAATTGCAAGAATTAAGTCACGACACTCTAAGCCAGATGTTTTTGTCGGTCGTTGATCGGCATGGCAATAACGTAGCCTACCGCCATTTCATCGGGTCTAGTGACTCCCTAGCTAATGTTACTTATGAAAAGTTTTACCAGCTAGTACTCGAGGCGTCTGGAGGTTTGTGTCAATTGGGCATTCAGGCAGGTGATAGGGTAGCGATTTTTTCAGATAATTGTTTGGAATGGATGGTGTCTGATTTTGCCTGCATTTGTTCTGCGGTTCTAGACGTACCTATATACGGAACGCTCACAGCTGGACAGGTATCATACATCCTAAGAAACTCTGGTTCGAGACTGATATTCGTTGCAACTAAGGAGCAAGCAGAGAAGGCTTCGGAAGCATGCGTCCAGGCTGGAATTGACATTCCTATAGTTATGTTTGGTCTGGACCAGTCTTGCCCAGATGGAGTCACCCCTTGGAAAGTATTTCTGCAAGAAGGCAAAAAGAGTGATTTGACGGAGCAGAAATTTAGAGATGTAGCTCTCAAGATCAAGGCTCCAGATGTAGTGACTGTCCTCTACACTTCTGGTACAACTGGAAATCCAAAAGGTGTAATGCTGACTCATCGAAATCTATGTAGCAATGTCGATGCTGTCGGAAGAGTCGTGACGATTTTACCAGACGACAACACTTTGATCTTCTTGCCGTTATGCCACGTCCTACAAAGGACAGCTACTTATTTGTATTTCGCTACTGGCTTAGAGGCAGCTTTTGCTCATTCGATCGATACGGTTGTCAAAGATATAAAAATAATTCGCCCATCCATTTTACCTTCTGTACCTCGCCTGTATGAAAAGATCTACGCCACAGTGTCAGGAAAAAGTGGTTTTAAAAAAGTGGTAACTCGATGGGCAAAAGTGGTCGCTGATAATTGGGCAGCCCAGACTCTAGATGAAACACGAAAACCGTCAGTGAGTATGAGGTTCAGGCATTACATTGCCGATCTTCTGGTTTTTAAAAAGGTACGTAAAGGTTTGGGTGGAAGGATTCGTTATTTTTTGAGTGGAGGCGCGCCACTCTCACCAGAAATCAACAGGTTTTTCTTTGCGGCTGGCATGCCGATATTGGAAGGTTATGGCCTAACCGAAACAAGCCCCGTGACCCACATTAACTCTTTTGAAAATTTTAAGGTCGGCACTGTTGGTAAGCCAGTTTTCGGAACGGAGGCAAAAATAGCGAGCAGTGGTGAGATCCTTATTAGAGGACCTCAAGTGATGAAGGGATACTATGGAATGCCAGAGGTGACGGATGAAGCAATAGATGATGATGGATGGTTCCGTACAGGTGATGTGGGAGAAATTGATAGCGAAGGCTATTTGCGGATAACAGATAGGATTAAAGATCTGATAGTGACAGCTGGCGGTAAGAATGTTGCACCTCAACCTATAGAGAATCGCCTCATTTCTCAGGATTATCTAGATCAAGTGGTTATGATTGGTGATAAGAGGCCCTTTTGTTCATTGTTAGTAGTACCTGATTTTTTACGACTGGGTGAATGGGCCAAGGAAAAAGGCAAGAAGTTCTCATCTAAACTCGAAATGGTAAGTGATCCAGATCTTCATCGTTTGATAGAGAGACAGGTCCAGGGGCCACTTGAGGGTGTGTTTTCCCAGTATGAAATTCCAAAGAAAATCGGGCTACTGATTGCTCCGTTTACCATTGAAACGGGCACTTTGACTCCGACGCAGAAAATAAAGAGGAAGGAAGTGGAGATTCGCTGCAAGGAATTGGTAGAGGCCTTTTACATTGCAGAGAACAGGGAGAAAATGGTCATCACGGAGCGGCAGTGAAAACTGACGTGGCGGTCATCTTAGCTTCTTATGGCAATGAGATAGAGGCAACTGCTATGGTAAGGAACTTGATAGAAGACAAATTAATCGCATGTGGTAATATACTACCTGGAATGCGCTCAATATATTGCTGGGAGGGAGAGGTTGAAGAAGAAGAAGAAGTCCTGGTCATGCTTAAAACCACAGACTCTATGAGTTCTTCAGTGGTTTCGAGGATAGTGGACGATCACTCCTATGATACTCCAGAAGTCATCAAATTGGCTGTGGAAGATGGATACGAGCCTTATTTGACATGGGTCAGAGGTGCTACAATAGGGGAGATTGGTTGAACAGTTCGGTTTGAAATAGCATATTATATAAGCAATTAATGTGAAACCCTTAACAAGTCAAAGAAATGTTTATTCTTCCAGGCGGGTATATATTTACTCACATAGTTTTTTGGTCAGTAGTAGGGCTCGTTGCCCTAGGAACTAATGCTGTAGCCATCATCTTGGTGACGGGGTTGGGGTTATTACTGTTTGAGTCAATAAAAAAAGCCTAAGATTGGCTAAAAGATCGAGTCATCGTGATTGAATTTATCTATGTTTTGGTTGGTATATTAGCAGTGATCTTCGGTTTCTATCTGGGCCGTGGGACCTACAGTCAGAGTATAGAGGAAGTGGAAGACCGTATGGGAAAAGGAAAGCCGAGGCGGGCCAAGCGTCATTTCATGTGGTTGAATTATATGAGACCAGAAGACAGAGCTTCCAAAAGGCGTCGTCGGGAACAGTAGCAAGAGCTAGAGAGATGAAATTCCTTGATTAAGAGCGACGATCCTCAGCGAGTAGGTGTTGGTATCCACTAGTAGGACCGTGTTGTTTCGCCAATCAGTTCGCAGATTCCTGGAGTAGTGACATAAACGAGAAATACAGGGAACACCTTCAGAGACAGCGCAAAAGGTATACGCGCTCAACAGAAGTTTGGTCTAAGCTGGAAAAACTTGCTTTCGGTAGAGATGTTGGCCTCAATGGATACACCACTCCTTCCGAGGCAAAAGAGCTGTCGGAAATTCAGAGTGTGCCTGGTCTCGTTTTGGATATAGGAAGTGGAGGAGGATGGCCAGCAAAAGACATTGTGGCCAGAACTGGAAGATCAGTTGTGGTTATGGATATGGTGTTGGGTGGGCTACAGGCTGCACGGATACAGATCAAAGATACGGATGTGCCTGAGGAGGCCTTCAAATTCGTTGTAGGAGATGGCCAGCGACTACCTTTTGCATCCAAAACTTTTGGCATGGTCGTGCATGCTGACGCTCTCTGTTGAATTCCTGATAAGCTCTCAGTGTTGAGAGCAAGTCATGCGGCACTAAAAAAAGGAGGCCTTTTAGTTGGGTACTCCATACACCTGGCTACTCCTTTGACAGTAGGGCAATCTTTAAGGGCTAGTGATTTAGGACCCTCTTTTGTTAGCGGCCTAGAAGATCCTATTGGCCTAGCAAAGGAAGTTGGATTTGTAGATATCACTGTTAAAGACGTCACCCCTCATTTTAGAAGGACTTGTTTGGCTTGGATTCAAGCTATGGTGTCCATGGAGGGTGAATTGAAAAAAGGGCTGGATCAAGGCGACTACGAAGACGAACTGCAGAGTAAATCAGACATGTTGCTCGGCATAGAAGAGGGTTTGTTAAAACGTTCGTTAATAAGTTGTAGGAGAGAATGATAGCAAAACATTCTTTCTGGGAATGAATTTAAGCAGAATTATAGAGGATGAATAATTGCTTTGTCACACTCTTAGGGTTTCCTGTATCAGCTAAATGCGCAGGCTGGCACGGAACCTGCAGTTAAGTGAATCGTAGATTGGAAAATGTCCTATGCTATGATGGGAGTAAAAAAGTGGGAAAGAAATCCAAATTCAAGCCTGATGCAGTGATTGTTTCGATCAGTGAGCACAAGGAGACCTTAAGGGCGATGGAGGACAATGCCGTCGTACAGATGTTTCTGGATGGGCATGAGTACGCCTTTGAAGAGCTAGTGAACCGCTATAGTACTCGTTTGCTCAATTTTGTTTATCGTACTGTTGGAGATGTAGAGCGAGGACAGGATTTGATTCAGGAGACCTTCGTAAGGGTTTATCGTCATGCTCATCGTTTTGATCAGAGTAAGAAGTTTTCTACGTGGATCTATACTATAGCAGGTAATCTTGCCAAGAATGAGCTACGGAACAGGTCAAGAAGTCCACTTGTTCTTTTTCAGACGATCAAGAAAAATTGGGAAGCGGACCACAGACCTCTGGAGTGGGAAGACTCAAGTTTTAAACCTGATGATCTCTACAGAAAAAGGCATCTGAAGGAAATGGTGGAGCAAGCTGTCAATGAATTACCAGAGCACCATAGGATTATTTTTGTATTAAGGGAGCTCGAAGGAAAAAGCTATGAAGACATTGCTGAGATCACTGGGTGTAGGCTGGGTACAGTGAAAAGTCGACTAAATCGAGCTAGAAATAAGTTCGCTACCTTAATCTCTCCGCTCATTAACTGACGTCACAACCAAGCATTGTTCGCCGGAGACTCTTGATTTTATGTGGGAGCCCGCACTGGCGTTTTTTCCTGTCCTGCAAGGGTTTTTGCCTCGCTGGTGAAATTCTAGAAAAGAATCGACTAGTGATATGAGGAACACTGGAACCTTTTTCTAGTAGAACCAGAATCAGTAACTTGTTCTTTTGGTGTTTAAATTGCAAAAAGGAGTTCAATTTTCTATGAAGTGCTGGGAGTTCGTAGAAAAATTTGTCGAATTTGAGGATGCACAGGATGATGCTCCGATAAGAAAGACTGGAGAAGAGCATCTGTTGCAGTGTGAAAAATGTAGACGCTACTCGGCAGTTGTTTCTGAGGGGCTGCTTATTTTAAAGGAGATGCCACCCGAGGAGCTTCCAGAAAATTTTTGGGCTAGCCTGGAGCATCGCATTTTTCATGTGAGGGATGAAAAAATGCTAAAGGGTCACCTTCATTCTTCGGTTAAAAATTTTGCAATAGCGTGCTCTTTTATTCTGATCGCATTTTTCATTTCAAACTCTTATATGTCGAATGATTTGGGGCCTGATATAGAGTTGCCAGCGATAATCGTCTCTAAATCTTCAGATGGTTTCAGGGTGTCACCCGAAATCCCGACCAAAACAATGTTTGTAAATCGTTTTTGGTCGGACATCAATGGCTTGATGTACGAGTATTCTACCATGAGCGAAAGGTATAGGACACCTCACACACTTCGGCAGACCGATCTTGTTGAGTATAAGTAAGGTTGTTGTTATAAGTCGAATTGACCAATGAGTCGTGTCTCTGATTTCATAGACAGTCAAGGATTAGGAGGGACCTATTTTTTACACGGTGAAGATGAATACCGCAAGCAGAAATCGGTACAAGAGCTAATAAACGCTCATCTGGATCAGGAGACTAAAGACTTTAACTTAGATGTAATTAGAGCTGCTGAAGTCGATCTGGAGCATCTGGCACGGACAGTGTCTACTCCACCGATGTCATCTGAATGGCGAGTCGTAGTGGTTCTTGGGGTGGAGTATCTTGCTGGTACGGCTAAAAGTCGAGATCTAGTTCTTGATTTAGCTGAAGGAAATTTGCCTGGACTAGTGTTGGTCTTTTCTGCTTCAATTCCGAAAGGGTCCAAGGCCAAATTCTACAGTTCTCTCCAAAGAAAATCTAGAGTAATTCAATACAACCCACTACGTACAGATGATGTTCCTGGTTGGCTTATGGAACAAGGTGAGCAGAGATTTGCAATGAAAGTGGAGGCAGAAGCGGCTGTGGCTATGGCTGCTGCAGTTGGCACGGATTTGGGAGTATTGTCTCAGGAGCTAGAGAAATTGGTAGCCCTAGCGGGAGGGGAAAAATCTGTCAAAAGATCACATGTAGAGGCGGCTGGTATTACTCTACCCACTCAAAATCGCTGGCAATGGTTCGATTTAGTGGGAAAAAAGAAGTTTGAAAAAGCGATCAGAGGGTTGCCTCTTCTACTGACACAAGGGGAAAATGGAGTAGGTCTGACCATCGGCTTGTCCACACACCTTTTGAGGATAGGTTTAGTGCTGGAAGGAGGGACAGTAAGCTTGGAAAGTTTGCTACCACCGCATCAGAAATGGTTGGCCAGGGAAATTGTATTACAGGCCAAGGAATGGAGCAAGGAAGAAATTTGTTCGGCACTGATCAATCTCTTGAGAGTTGATCGATTGCTGAAAGCTAGTACTTTGTCAGACCAACACCACTTGGAAGAATGGCTTCTCACTTTACGATTCCAGAAAGACGCAATTGCCTAGCAAGTGTTGTAGCGCATGCTTTGCTAATGATGCTATGTGTCCTCCCAGTAGGGGGCCAAGAGACCTTGGGTATTATCGATTCTATAGCCTCTAAAGGAGATATTGAAAGAGCTAGATCAATTTTAGAGGGATGGTGGGAAACAGATCTACAGGATGCGAATCGACATGACCGACAGTATGCTTTGTGGTTGAGAGGGTTATTAACGGTGGACCCAGAATTAGCCAGCTTGGATTTCCGAAGGCTGGCCGTATCCTTTCCTGGGGGACCTTATTCCGATGATGCTTTGTCTCGTCTGGGACTCATTTCGGTAGCTAATGGTGACCTTCTAGAGGCTTCAGCTTATTTCAGGGCGATCTTGCTTGACTACCCAATAAGTCCAGAACGAAAAATTGCTGAAGAGTGGCTAAACTCTAATCAGAGTGCCCTAGAAGTTCTGGAGTTAGCTCGTATTCCCGAAATACAGGAGCAAGTTCAAGCCATTCAAAAAAACACCAAATCGCTAGGTCAAGTAAGCAGTGGGTCACCTGGCAGATACGCCATCCAAGTAGGTGCATTTTCGAACAGTCAAAGAGCTAGAGATTTGGCAAAAGAATTGGCAGCCAAAGGTTTTGAAGTAAGGGTGGTTGGCATCAAGGGCACAGCATTGAGTAGAGTGCGGATAGGTAGATTTAAAGAGCGTCAAAGAGCTTCCACACTGCTTCATGATCTAAGAGAGATAGGTCAAGTCGCTACACTGGTGGACGATGTTTTTCTAGAGGTTGAAATGCCATGATCGATCACCAAAGGTCAGTGGTTCAAGAGTTCTATGTTTCCGGTATGCACTGTGCGGCTTGTGTACGAAGAGTCGAAGAAGCGCTTTTAGAAGTAACAGGAGTTGTCTCTGCGGAAGTTAGCTTGGCAACGGAAACCGCCCTAGTTGAATCGGTTCAAGGTGTACTCGATCTGATGGATCTCTATAATACCCTTGATAAAAAGGGGTATGGCATCAAAGTCGATAAAGGCTCAGACACTGTCGATGTCCTCGCAGAAGAAAAGAAGAGGCAGGGTGACTTCAGAGCTGATTTACTGCTGAAAAAGTTTTGTGTAGGATTGACGTTGAGCATACCAGTTTTACTGATAGGAAAAATTGACTGGGTTCCTGGAGTCCCAGATCTTACGACAGTCACCCACAGAAGACTTTGGGCTTTGAGTGGATTACTCACTTTGCCGATAATGGGCTACGCTGGAAAACAATTTTTCGTTGGGGCATGGAAGGCGTTTAGACAAAGAAATGCAAATATGGATACGCTGATTGCTTTGGGGACGGGTTCAGCGTGGGCGTATTCAAGTATGGTGGTGACATTTCCGTCGTATTTTCCAGGTGGTACTGCCTTACCTTTTTTTGAAGCCACTGCTGTAGTAATAACGCTGGTATTGCTAGGACAGTATTTAGAGTCTAAGGCAAGACGAAAAACTTCCAGGACTATAGAGTTCTTGATGGATCTAAGGCCCTTGAAAGCGACAGTAGTGACTGATGGAGTGGAAAAGAATGTTTTGGCTAGCCACATACAGAAAGGAATGACCTTGTTGGTTCGACCAGGACAGAAAATACCGGTGGATAGTTTTGTCACCGAAGGAATTACTTCTGTAGATGAATCCATGATCACAGGAGAGGGCCTGCCACGCAGGAAAGAACCAGGCGACCAGGTCATTGGAGGAACTACCAATATTGATGGTACGATTAGGCTTCGTGCTGATGGTGTTGGGGAGGAGATGGTTCTGTCACGGATCCTGGAATTAGTAAGGAGAGCTCAGGCCTCTAAGCCTTCCATTCAAAGGTCAGTGGACATAGTAGCAAGCTATTTCGTGCCCACGGTAATGATTCTATCGGTTATAACATTTGTTGCTTGGTACAATTTCGGCCCAGAAGGGAGTTTGAGTTATGGAGTGGTCACGGCTGTTTCAGTTTTGGTTATAGCTTGCCCCTGCGCTTTGGGCTTGGCGACTCCCTTTTCAGTAATGATTGCTCTGGGTAAAGCCTCTGAGCGTGGTCTCCTGGTTCGGAATGGTGATGTCATTGAGAAAGCATATAAAATAGATACCGTTGTTCTGGATAAGACAGGGACCTTAACTCAGGGGTCACCAGAAGTTTCTAGAGTAATACCAGCAAATTGTATTTCGGAAAATGAGCTGTTGCGATTGGCATCTTCAATAGAGATCGAATCGGAACATTTGTTGGGTAAGGCGATTGTAAAAATGGCGATGGAAAAAGAAATCGATCCAGGTCACGCGACGGAATTTATAGCTTTTCCGGGGAAGGGGGTTAGAGCGAGTTTGGATGGAAAAATGGTATGCGTAGGGACACGTGCATTCTTGACAGATTCGGGTATGGTCTTGTCTGAAGAAGTGACTCAAGTAGATGAGTTCGTTGAAGCAGGACAAACGCGCGTCCTAGTTTCTGTTGATAAGAAATATGTTGGAGCATTCACAATCGCAGACCCTGTAAGGACTGGATCAAAGGAAGTAATCAGTAGACTCGAAAATATGAATGCGAGAGTCATCATGCTAACTGGCGATCGCGAAGTGACAGCCAATGCAGTTGCAAAAGAAGTTGGCATTAAAGAGGTAGGAGCCAGGATGCTTCCAGCAGATAAGGTTGACAGGATCCAGAGACTTCAAGCGGATGGGTGTATAGTGGCAATGGTTGGGGACGGTATAAATGATGCTGCTTCCCTCAGTCAGGCGGACGTTGGGATTGCCATGGGTGATGCATCAGATGTTGCTTTAGAAAGTGCTGATGTAGTACTTGTCTCTCAATCCCTTAAGGGGATTTTTGAATTGAAGGAAATATCTCGTTTGGCTGTGGCAAATATTAGGCAAAATCTTTTTGGAGCATTTATTTATAATATCCTGGGAATTCCAATTGCGGCTGGACTTCTTTATCCCATGTTTGGGATTTTACTTTCTCCGATGGTTGCTGGGGCAGCTATGGCTTTCAGTTCTTTGACAGTGGTGACAAACGCAAATCGTTTGCATTCCACCATTGTGAATAATTTGGATAGTCAGTAGCTAGGATCATCTGGTTGAACTGGAGAGGAAATTGAGAGAAATATGGATGTAATATTGGTGAATGTTGGGGGCTGTTTTCTTATCTTCTTAATAATTTGGTATTTCTGGTGTTCAAAGAAGAGCTAAGTACAGTCATGACCTGGGCTTCCTGAACTTTTTGATATGAAGATTACGAACTTTACAGATAACAGGAATGAGGAAATAGGGGACACTCCTCTCATGAGGCAATGGAGAGAGGTCAAATCTAAACACCAAGACGCCCTCGTGTTTTTTCGAGTAGGAGATTTTTATGAACTCTTTTGCGAGGATGCAGAAACGGGATCTAAGCTACTGGGCCTTACACTGACTTCCCGCAATAACGGGGCTGCTAAACGGGTGCCTTTAGCTGGTGTTCCAGTCAAAGCTATCGAAGGTTATTTGGAAAAGTTGATTCAGATGGGTCTGAAGGTAGCCATTTGTGAGCAGGTGGAAGATCCAAGTGTTGCAAAAGGAATAGTAAGGCGTGAAGTCACCGAGACTGTAACTCCTGGAACCGTTTTAACCGACAGCCTGCTCAATTCAAAAAGAAACAATTTTTTGGTTGCTATTACTGAGCCGATAGAAGATATGGTGGGATTGGCCAGCTTGGACCTCTCTACAGGAGAAATAACGGCAAGAAAGATTCTTATTCCAGATATAAAAGCGGAGCTAGGATGTTTAGATCCAAAGGAAGTTTTGTTTCCATCGACCCTTGAAGAGTCTTTTACTAAAAATTATCCGACAGTCTCGTTGGATGAAATCATTCCAGTGAAAATAAGAACTAATCGTAGCAGTCATTTGTTCGAGTATGCGCTCGCTTACGATGCCCTACAGGCCTGCTATGAGGTTAAAGATATTGCAACATTGAGCTCGCAACTTTCCGATCATCAGATGGTGATGGCGATAGGAGCATTGTTGATTTACGTGGAAGAGATTAGGCCCCAGGGAATGCTTCATCTGCAAAAACCCCGTGTTATAGAAGATGGAATCACCATGGTTCTAGACGAGATGACGAAAAGGAATCTAGAATTAGTAGATACTTTGAGGCCAGGCCAGGAAGATGCCACCCTAATATCAGTTTTAGATGGAACTTTGACTCCGATGGGGGCTAGAACCCTGAGAAAGTGGCTACTTAGACCCTTGCTTCATCTCGATAAAATCCTTGAGCGACAAGATGGGGTACGAGAGCTTTTTGAACGCACGTATTTGAGATCTGCATTTCGAAAGTCTTTGAGTCAAATAAGCGATTTGGAGCGTCTGGCGGGAAGGTTGGGTTCTTCCAGGATTAAACCTAGGGGTTTGTTGGCCCTCAGCAACTCACTGGGAGAGCTTCCTAGTATAAGAGAAATTGGTACGGATACAGAAAGTGAATTGCTACGTTCCCTGACGGTGGAAATTGATCTGATGGAAGATGTTGTTGGCCTCATCCGCGAGGCTATAGATCCAGATGCACCAGTAAATGTCAGTGACGGTCAGGTTGTAAGGATGGGCTACTCTAGAGAGTTGGATCAGCTAAGAGAGAATAGGGATGAGGCTAAGGGCTTGATTGCAAATTTACAAGTCAGCGAGAGGGAGAAGACAGGCATCAGCTCACTGAAAGTGGGGTTTAACAAGGTTTTTGGGTACTACCTTGAAATAACGAAATCAAATTTGAGCAAAGTTCCTGAAAATTATATCCGTAAACAAACTTTGGCCAATGCTGAACGGTATTTTACTCCAGAATTGAAGGCGTGGGAAGAAAAAGTTTTTGTTGCTGAAGAGGGAATCTTGGATCTGGAGGAAAACATATTTAAGGCTGTAAGAGCAAGGGTAGAGCTGGAAGTTGAAAGGATTCAGAAAACGGCCTACCAGGTCGCGAGACTGGACGTTTTAGGGGCTCTGGCTGAAGTCGCTGACCGGAGAGGTTACGTCATGCCTGAAATAAATGAGGAGTTTACACTCAAGATTGAAGAAGGACGACATCCAGTGGTAGAAACGGTGATGCCCGATGGAGCATTTATTCCCAATAATATAGAACTAGATCTATACGGAAAGATCGTAATACTTACTGGTCCTAATATGGCTGGGAAATCTACGGTCTTAAGGCAAGTCGGGCTGATCACCTTATTGTCTCATATCGGGTCCTATGTTCCAGCAACAAGAGCGCAGATACCTCTAGTGGATAGGATATTCACACGAGTGGGTGCTTCAGACAACTTAGCGCAAGCGCAATCCACCTTCATGCTAGAGATGACTGAGACAGCTTCGATCATCCATAATGCGACTGATAGAAGTTTAATCTTGTTGGATGAGATTGGTCGGGGAACTTCAACCTATGATGGAGTCTCAATAGCTTGGGCAGTTACAGAGTATCTTCATGAGAGTATTGGGGCCAAGACCATATTTGCAACTCACTACCATGAATTGACAGAGCTCAGTCGGATATTCGATGGTGTCAAAAATATGACCATGGAAATACAGGAAGCAGGAGAAGAAATAGTCTTCTTGAGACTCTTGAAAGAGGGAGGATCTGACAGGTCTTACGGTATTCACGTAGCTCGTTTGGCTGGCCTTCCAAAGAAAATAATAGAACGTTCTCAGGAGCTATTGAAACAAATGGAAGGAGATTTGACTGAATCGCGTATGGATTTAACGACAACTGCAGAGAAGGAAACAACCCTTCCTGACACTAGTAAATATGAATTACAAGTCGATCGAGCTATCAAAACATTAACAGATGTGGATCTCAACAACATGAGTCCAAGGGAAGCTTTGGATTTTTTGTTTGAAATGAAAGAGGACTTAAGACAGGATGATGAAAGTTGAGGCATACAATCCAATTTATGATGCTTTCCCTCCTGTTTTTGGCAGGGTGTGTCGATCAAGGAGACGTGAAGAATCCAACTCCATTAGAAAACACCATGGATGTTGATTATCCTATAGCGTTATGGGATCAAGATATTGAGGGGAGTTCTCTTTTACGGTTACGGATAACTTTTGAGGGTATGGTCGACAGTGTTTTAGTCCTAGAGTCCAGTGGATATCCAGCCTTCGATTCGTCCGCTGTTCGAGCAGCGAAAGAAATGGAGTTCAGTCCCGCAAGTAGAGATGGCGAAAACATTTCTGTATGGGCTAGGGTTCCAATAACATTCACCAAAAATAGGTAGGAACGGAATTAATGAGGAATAACTCATCCTGCAACAACATATTGGAAGCAGTGGGCAGAACGCCTATGGTAAAGTTGGATAAGGTGGCGAATGAAGTAGCAGGAATTGTTTATGGCAAGTGTGAGTTTATGAATCCAGGCGGATCTGTTAAAGATCGCATTGGGCTTGCCATGGTGGAAGCTGCTGAGCGAGAAGGGGTCTTAAAAAAAGGTGGAGTGATCGTAGAGGCAACTAGTGGCAATACCGGTGTTGCACTGGCTTTGGTTGCAGCGATCAGGGGGTATAGGTGCATTTTTACTATGCCGGACAAAATGAGCAGAGAAAAGGTACAACTTTTAGAATCATTCGGAGCTGAGGTTGTCATAACCCCAACAGATGTTCATCCAGATCACCCAGATCACTATACAGTAAAGGCTCAATCAATAGCTGATCAAACCCCAGGAGCAGTTCTAGCAAACCAATTTTACAATGATGCAAACCCAAAAGCTCACTATGAGACTACGGGTCCTGAAATTTGGGGACAGACTGAAGGAAGGATAACTCATTTTCTCGCAGGAGCAGGAACGGGCGGGACTATTAGTGGCGTGGGAAAATATCTCAAAGAGCAGAACTCATCTATAAAAATAATTGGAGTCGATCCAAAGGGTTCTGTCTTGAAGAATTATTTTGATACGGGAGAGATGATAGAGGGACAACCTTATAAGGTGGAAGGTTTGGGGAGTGACAAAATACCAGGTTCATTGGACATGGATATAGTCGATGGATGGATGACTGTTAATGATGCTCAGGCCTTTCAGATGACCAGAAGACTAGCTCGTGATGAAGGACTTTTCGTAGGGGGCTCATCAGGTCTGTTGGTACATGCTGCTGTTGAGTTAGCTAAAGAATTGGACTCCAATGCGGTTGTTGTGACCATATTATGTGACTGGGGAGAACATTACATGACTAAAGTTTATGATGACGAGTGGATGCGTTTAAATGGTTTTCCACTCGAGGATGAGGCATTAGGAAAACCATGAAGATAGTGGTGCTCTTGGGAGGAGGCTCAGAAGAAAGAGATGTATCTTTGGCTTCAGGGGCTCAGGTGGCCAATGGGCTACGAGAGAATGGTCATGATGTGGTGTCGCTGGATCCTGTCTATGGATTGGTGGACTTGTCTGAAGAGGAAGAGTTGCTAAGCGGAAGTCTACCTCGGACCCCTTCTTTGGAATCCCAAAATGTAAGTCCGTCTATGAAATTGTTAAAACACCTAGATACGTTGAATGAAGCAGATATTGTTTTCCCTGTTCTGCATGGGGGTGTTGGAGAGAATGGAACTATTCAGGCCCTACTCGATCTCTTGGGGGTTCCTTATGTGGGCAGTGATCTTCTGGGCTGTGCCTTAGCAATGAATAAAGATGTGACGAAGAAATTACTTCGGTCCGCCAATATCGCGACTCCAGACTGGATTTTGGCGAATACAGGGCAAGAGGTAATGGAGTTTTTAGATTTCCCGATTATCTATAAGCCGGTGGATGGAGGTTCGTCGGTGGGCATCACTATGGTGACGAACAAAAACTCGATGGAAGAGAGCCTTCAAAATTCATTCCGGCACAATTCATTATTTATGTGCGAGGCGTTTGTTCCAGGGCGGGAACTTACCGTCGGTATACTCGGGAGAGATACACTCCCAGTTGGGGAAATAATCTCTAAGCATGAAATATTTGATTATGAGTGTAAATATCGACCAGAAATGGCAGATGAAATTTTCCCGGCAGAAATTGACGAAGAAACTTCTCGTAAGGTATCTCAAATAGCATTGGAAGTGCATGGTTTGCTGAACCTGAGAGATTTCTCTCGTATTGATTTCATACTTGATGAACAGGGGAAACCGTGGTGCTTAGAGGCTAATACTCTGCCAGGAATGACAGCTAATAGCTTGTTACCGAAAGCTGCTGAAGCAGCTGGATTTCCGTTTCAAGAGTTTTGTGAGAGACTCTTGCTCATAGCAAAGGATCGGATCGACTGAATTTGTTCTGCACAAAGGTCATGCTAGAAAAACTCTGGGATGCATTAAATAGGTCGAGGAATCAATGAGAAACTACACATTTGAAATGGGTATCTCTGGCCATCAACTCACACTTTATGTTAAAAGAATAATTTGGCTAAATGTGTCTATCTGGTTTTTGACGTGGATCACAGGAAGCTTATGGGTCCACGAGTGGTTTTCTTTCCAGCCATACAAAATCTTTATCCGTCCGTGGGGTGCTGTGACTTACATGTTTGTACACGGGGGATTTTGGCACGTCTTTGTCAATATGTTGTTGCTGTTTTTTTTAGGCCCACCTCTAGAGAGAAAATGGGGATCGCAAGCCTTTTTGCAATATTTTCTGGCCTGTGGCTTAGGGGGTGCTGTTCTCAGTTATGCCTTTGTCGCCAATTCGATCATTGGAGCATCAGCTGGAGTTTATGGTGTTATGCTAGCTTTTGCCCTAATCTGGCCTAATTTGCCAATTTATCTCTGGGGCATTTTCCCCTTGAAAGCCAAGTGGTTAGTGACTTTGATGTTTGTGATGACTTTTTCAAGTGCTGTGGGACAAAACGGGGATGGAGTGGCTCATTTTGCACACTTGGGGGGCTTCATATTTGGCTTCATTTTTTTGCCAGGTAATCGGAATTTTGTCTATAGGATGACGAAATTGTGGAAGGATTTTCAAAACTCCAGCGCTAAAACGTCCTACAAAAATAACAACTTGAAGCTGGTCCGTGAAAAGGAATCAGAATTAAACAGTAAAAAGGAAAGTGCGATTTCTGTGAAGGTTGATTTGATTCTAGACAAAATAGCAAGGGATGGGATGAGCTCGCTCACAGAGCGCGAAAAAAAGCTTCTGAGTCAAGCGGCCAAGAAGCGTCAATCCAATTAATCAGAACTAAATTTGGCTTAGTTATAGGTTCTTTCCCTTTACAAGCCACAATCTAGCCGTTTTGGCTCATTCGTCCTAGAATCAAATCCCCCTTTTGGATAATGAGTTTAAACAGCTTTGGATTCAGCGGGATGTATACCCTGCGGATAAAGGAGAAGCAAATGCCGCATGCTAAAGAATATCCAACTGACAAGATTAGGAATGTGGTAGTAGTGGGTCACGGAGGTTCGGGAAAAACTAACCTCGTAGATTCTCTGTGTTTTGTCGCGGGTTCATCCCTGCGGAAGGGAAATATCGTCGAGGGGCTGGCCTTGACTATGTATACTCCGGAAGAGATAGATCATGGAATGTCCCTTCAGGCGACTCCTGCTTTCTGCGAACACGGCGGTGTAAAAATTAATTTACTTGATACGCCTGGCTTTATTGATTTTACTGGTGAAACGTTGTCTGCCATGAGAGTTGCAGATTCTGCTATCGTAGTGGTCAGCGCAATGTCAGGGGTAGAGGTGGGGACAGATACAGTTTGGGAGTATGCTAGAGAAAAAGGGGTTTCCAGGTTTGTTTTCATCTCCATGATGGATAAAGAAAACGCTTCTTTTCAATCTACTTTCGAAGGAATCCAGAAGCATTTGAGCGATAAAGCTATTCCTGTGACGATGCCTATAGGCGAAGGTCCAGAGTTCAGGGGTATCGTAGATCTTTTTACTGAAAAAGCTCATATATTTAAGAGTAAGGATGGTAGGGGTCGGTATACAGAAGATGATGTGCCACAAGAGATGAAGGCTGAGGTAGAAAGATGGAGTAAACACCTTCAAGAAGCTCTTGCTATGACCCACGAAGATCTAATGGATGTGTATTTTGAACAAGGAAGAATACCAATCGAAGACGCCTTGGTAGCTATGGAAAAGGCTGTTCTAAAAGGAAGCCTTATTCCAATATTCTGCGGTTCATCTTTGAAGTTATACGGGATGTGCGAAATGCTTGATGGTTTGGTTTCTATGTCCCCTAGCCCTGCGGATGCAGGACCACAAATCTTAGGAACGGAAGAGTCTGGAAACGTGGAAGAGCTACAGGCAGACGACAACAGATTTTCAGCATTGATTTACAAAACGTCATCAGAGCCACATATAGGCGAATTGTCCTTTTTCAGAGTTTTTAGTGGTTCAGTAAGGAATGGTGAGACTGTCAAAAATACCGAAAGAGGAGCGGCGGAGAAGCTTAACCACTTATCAGTTTCTATGGGGAAAGAGCGGTTTGAGGTTGGTAAGCTGAACTCTGGAGATTTGGGTGTTGTAGCAAAGCTGAAGGATTCTCATACGAATGATACTCTTTGCGGAGCATCGGGTGATATTGTATTGCCTAAAGTAAAATTTCCTGAGCCAGAAATTTCTGTGGCCATTCAGGGTGAAACTCCTGCAGATGATGATAAATTGGGAGAAGTGCTGACTAAATTACAGGAAGAAGATCCAACATTTGTATCAGAGTTTAATGCGGAGCTACACCAAACTATCGCCAGAGGTTTGGGCGAAATGCATCTAGAGATTCAAATGGAAAGGATGAAACGAAAATATGGGGTGGGAGTGACGACACATCGTCGTAAGATTGCATACAGAGAGACACTGACAAAATTAGGAGAGGGTCAAGGGAGGCACAAAAAGCAATCGGGAGGTCGGGGCCAATTTGGAGATTGCTGGGTGCGCCTGCGACCTTTGCCAGCTGGCAGTGGGTATCAGTTTAAGAGTTCCATCAAAGGGGGTGTGATTCCCTCCAAGTACATTCCTGCAGTGGATAGGGGAATTCAAGAGGCTGCACAGGGTGGTGTATTATCTGGGTTTCCTTTGGTAGATTTCGAAGCTGAATGTTATGATGGTTCTTACCATAGTGTTGACTCGAGCGAATTAGCTTTTAAGCTAGCTGGATCACAGGCTTTTAGGAGCGTCGCGCATAAGTGCAGGCCTGTTTTACTAGAGCCTATCATAGAAGTTTCAGTTACAACTCCTGACGAATATGTAGGAGATATTATGAGTGATATCAACGGCCGTCGGGGCAAGGTCTTGGGAATGGAGCCTAAAG
>JBJKYO010000039.1:0-8698 GCA_045561015.1 Longimicrobiales bacterium
CAGGATCACGATAGAGCTCTAATAATTGGCAATCGCACTTACGGTAAAGGTTCTGTCCAAACCCTCTATCAACTAGATACAGGTGATGTATTGAGACTGACGACAGCCAGATGGTATACCCCAGTAGGTCGTTCTATTAATAGGGATCCTGAAGAGGCGCTGGACATGAGAAATTCAGAATCTATGAAATTGGCTCTTAATGGTCAGATGGTAGCATTAGACAATCTGGAAGGCCGGCCGGTATTAAAATCAGTCGGCGGAAGAAACCTTTATGGAGGAGGAGGTATAACTCCCGATATTTCTGTCATGTTGGACACTTTATCTACTTCTGAAGAAGAGGCTGTTCAAAGGATTTTCCGGTCGGCAGGGTCCTTTGCAACAGGGCTGTTTAACTATGCAGTGAAGTATGTGCAAAACACGCCATCCATGGCCAATAAGATCCATTTGGGGAATTCTGATTTGGGACTTTTTTACCAAGAACTCCTAGTAGAGAATGAAGCGATGTTAGAGAGGTCTGATTTTGAAAGTGGATACAGATTTATTAAATACCAGTTAGAAAGGGAGATTGCTCTTCACGCCTGGGGTCCCGAGGGGGCCTTTGAACAAACATGGCAAAACGACACCCAGGTGATGAGAGCTCTGGAGGTTTTGGAAGGAGAAAAGTCTCCAGAGGAGCTCTTGGAAATTGCGATTGGTAATTAAGATGGGGATGGAAAAATCCTTGTTTCGAACACTTCAGGAGCATCATCTATGCCTAAAACATCACTGTATTCGTCGATCATTAACTGGTAATATTTTATGAAGGATGTAGTAGTACAGCGTGGAGGCTTGGTAGAATCAGCCCATCGGGTCCACGCAGCGGTAGTGAATGTAAAAGGTGAGATAATCGCTAAGGTCGGCGATCCGAACAGAGTGGTTTTCTGTCGGTCAGCTGCCAAGCCCTTTCAGGCTGTTCCTCTAGTAGAAGAACATATTCTTGATGAGTTTGGAATTAATCCAAATGAGCTAGCTGTCATATGTGCATCTCACAGCGGCGAGCCAAAACATATCGAAGCAGTAAGATCCATCCTGGACAAAATAGGACTGCGCGAGAAGGACCTCGAGTGCGGACCACACCCTCCCTTCCGTGAGAGTGCTGCAATAGAGTTGTATGCGAAGGGGAAAGAGATAGGACCAGTTTATAATAATTGTTCTGGTAAGCATGCGGGAATGCTTGCCCTGGCTCTTGCAAAGGGCTGGGAGACTAAGGGCTATATAAATCGAGATCACCCAGTTCAGGTCAGAATGGTTTCAGAAATCTCAAGGTGGACCAGCCTTCGAGAATCGGAAATCAAGCTGGGTGTCGATGGGTGTGGGGTTTTGTGTTTTGGTGTACCGTTGGCGCGCTTAGCTAAAGCTTTTTGTGCGTTGGGCAACGATGATAGTCCTAATCATAGAATTATCTCAGCTATGACAAAGTATCCCGACATGGTAGCTGGCACAGGTAGGTTTGGAACAGCCTTAATAGAAAGACTGGGAGACAGGATATTTGCAAAGACTGGGGCGGAAGGAGTTTTCGCCGTCGGGTCTACTGAAGGTGACTTTGGAATGGTCGTTAAGATAGAGGATGGCGCAAAGAGAGCTACTCCAATTCTAGTTCTTCAAATTCTGGATCACCTGAAGCTGCTGGGGGATGAGGACAAGGAAAAATTAGAAATGTTTTCATCTCCAGTGATAAGGAATACCTTGGGACAGATCGTCGGTGAGATCAGTTGCAACATTGAACTGGTTGCAGGATAGCGGAAGGGGAATCCTCCTTTTTGGAGAAATGGGGTTGATTGTATAAGCAGAGTAAAAACAGGATTGCTTCTGAAATCTCCTTCCGTGATAAACTATTTTTTGTATTCTTGATGTGAAATTGTGCCCTAGTCGCTAGAAGGGAGTTTGTCTGTCTATGTTCGTCGACAGAGCGGTGATACATGTATACGGAGGATCAGGAGGTTCAGGTTCTGATGCTATGCGTAGAGAGAAGGGGGTCCCGCGAGGGGGTCCCGCTGGAGGTGACGGTGGTAAAGGGGGCAGTGTAATTATAGTTGCGGATTCTCAGCTTTCCACTCTTTTGGATGTTCACATGAAGCAACATTATAGGGCAGAGAGAGGATTGCATGGATCTGGGAAGGATAAGACTGGAAAGAGTGGGAAGGATCTAGAGGTAATTGTTTCTCCGGGAACTATAATTAGAGATGCCGAAACCAAAGAAGTGCTAGGCGAAGTATTGAAATCCGGAGACAGAGTAACCGTCGCAAAGGGAGGACGTGGAGGAAGGGGAAATGCTAATTTTGTAAGTTCTACCAACCAGGCTCCAACTAGATGGGAACCAGGAGAGCCAGGAGTTGAACGCAGGTTGGAGCTGGAGTTAAAACTTATAGCTGATGTTGGGCTGGTGGGCGAACCGAATGCTGGGAAATCGACTCTTTTGGGAGCTATATCCAAAGCCCGTCCTAAGGTGGCTGGATATCCGTTTACTACCTTAGAGCCGAACCTTGGGATAGTTCAACTGTCGGATTATCGAAGTTTTGCAGTGGCTGATATTCCAGGAATAATAGAAGGAGCACACGAAGGGAAGGGCTTAGGATTACGATTTTTGAGACACATTGAAAGAACTAGGGTACTCGCTTTTTTGATTCCTATAGACTCTGAGAATCCCAAACAAATTTATCATCTACTCCGAAAAGAAATTGCAAATTATTCGGAGGAGCTTTCTCGACGGCCACACTGTGTTGTCTTCACGAAAAAAGATGTTGGAACTTTTCAAGGGAAACCAAGCAATTTGGATTATCCAGAAGCTTGGGCTGTCTTCAAGTTGTCTTCCATCAATAGGCTTGGGATCAAGCCGTTTTTGGAGAGCATCTGGTTGAAAACTCAGGAGTCGGTGAAATCGGAAGAAAATTCCAAAAAGAAGATTTTTGGGAATTTTAAATAATCCACGCAGCCCTGCTGGGGGGTGTTAATAAGTTGGAAACGATAGGATCGGTATACGTGCATGCACCATTCTGTTCGCGTCGCTGTTACTATTGCGATTTTGCCGTAAAAGTGGGCTCTTCTTCGGATTCAGACCTCTGGATCCAGGCCATAAACGGAGAGTTGAAAGCACTCTATGAAGAAGGGATTTTTGCACTAAGTTCTTCATTGCAAACTCTGTATGTTGGAGGAGGAACTCCTTCTCTTTTGGATGAGAACTCAATGGCTCAGTTGGCTAGCGTCATTGGAAATGGAAGATTAGAAAAGAATGATTTGGAATGGACTTGCGAGGCCAATCCCGAAAGTTTCGATTTAGAGAAGGCTTCTTCTTGGATTCGAGCAGGTGTGAATAGGGTCAGTTTGGGTGTGCAAACCTTTCAGGAATCCGCATTGCGTTGGATGGGAAGGCTCCACGGAGCGGAGATGCCCTATGAAGCAGTGGCGATTGCACGAAGAGCAGGGTTTTCTAATTTGAGCGTAGATATAATTTTTGGACTTCCCCCTTCTCTTAAGAGGAATCTCAGGAAGGATCTTGAAGCAGTGCTTTCATTAGGAGTCGATCACGTAAGCCTTTATGGACTAACGGTAGAAAGTGGGACCCCCTTGGCTCGAGCGGTTTCAAAGGGACAGCAGGATGTTATTTCTGGGACACAATACCGAGAGGAATATCTTTTTGCTGTAGAATGGTTAGAATCCGAGGGATATGAGGGATATGAGGTTTCTAATTTTGCAAAAACAGGAAAACAATCCAGGCACAATTCCAATTACTGGTCGGGAAAACCTTATCTCGGATTGGGGAACGGAGCTCATAGTTATTTGCACCCTATTCGAAGATGGAACGTTAGAGATTGGGATTCCTACTATGCGAAGGCTTCGGAAACATGTCTGCCTATAGAAAACCAGGAGAAGTTGAGTAGAGAGGAGCATAAATTAGAGAGCTTTTGGTTGGGTCTGCGGACTAATACGGGTCTAAAGATTGATGATTTTTTACCGAGCATTAAAAAAAGATTCGATTCGTGGATAGCAAGAGGTTTGGCGGTGGAACGGGAAGGAAACATATGTTTGACTTCCAGAGGCTGGTTAATTATGGATCAGCTGACAGTGGAATTAATGGAACACTTTTCCTGCAGCGAATCTGAGGATGAGAACCTTTAAGCTTGGATGCTGGTCTCGCTGGTTTTTTCTAAAAGAACTAATAGGATTTCATATGTCATTATATATTAATTATAGGTTGGCAGTTTATATATTTGATATTAATGACCTAGGTTGCTGGGTTGTTTAACATTGTAGCGATGATTAATAAATGACTGATTACTATAATCTTTTGGGTGTTACGAGAAATGCCGGAGCTGATGAAATCAAGAAAGCTTATCGAAAACTTGCATTGAAGTATCATCCTGATAAAAACAAAGGTGGATCAAAAAAGAACGATGAGCTATTTAAACAGGCCACGGAGGCCTATGAGGTTCTTAGTGACCCAGAAAAACGTTCTGTATACGATAGATATGGAGAACAAGGACTAAAGGGATCTGGTCCTGGTTCTGCTGGTTTCTCAAATTTCGATTTCAGTGACGCTATAGAAGTTTTCATGCGAGATTTCGGAGGCTTCGGCAATCTAAACGACGCTTTTGGAAGAAGATCACAGGATCCGAGAGACAGGCCTAAGCCAAAAGGTGAAACGATTAAAATCAGGATTAAATTGACACTTGAAGAGGTTTATTCTGGGATAACAAAAAAAGTTAAGGTCGCAGTGCTCGATCCTTGCGAAAAATGTTTAGGAAACGGAACGGCAGAAGGATCTGGACCGGTTTCGTGCTCTCAGTGTGGGGGTTCTGGTCAACAAAGACAGTCCCAACGGACAATGTTTGGTCAATTCGTAAATATAGGAGTTTGCGGTAATTGTAGGGGACAGGGGCGTGTAATACTCGATCCATGTAGCGCTTGTCGAGGAGATGGACGAACAAGAACCCAGAAGCATATCCAGGTCGAAATTCCAGCTGGTGTCACCTCCGAAAATTTTATTACCCTTCGTGGCAAAGGGAATATCGGACCTCAGAACGGTCCAAGAGGAGATACGGTAGTTCTTCTGGATGTGCAGGAAAACGACAAATTCATAAGAGATGGCGATGACCTTTGTTTTGAGTTTCCAGTGACATTCTCACAGGCAACACTTGGTGCTGAGGTAGAAATTCCTACTATACTGGACAGCATGCTTTTTGTCATTCCAGCCGGAACTCAAAGTGGAGAAGTGGTTCGATTGAAAGGTAAGGGGATGCCTGAATTACAAGGGAAACGCTGGGGGGACCAATTGGTTAGGATTGTAGTATGGACACCCGATGAATTGAGTGAGGAACAGGAGAAGATGTTCAAGGCACTAAGATCTATTGAGAAAGCAGCGCCTGAACGTCTTAATTCAGAGGATATTAGTAGTGTCTGGTCTAGGGTCAAAAACGTATTCAGCTAATGCATCCACAGACTCCGGATCGCTGGTTTGTATTAACTATTTCATGTGATTCTGCATTAGAATTAGAAAGATGTGCAGAAATAATGCTTGAACTAGGTGCTACTGCGGTTGAGGAGATTGATAATAGGTTAATCACTCACCTTGATCCTCCTGAGGATGTCGAAGATGCTCTTGAGTCAATCAGAGATGCGTTGCAAAGGGGATCGACCACTGCAGAGGTTTTCTTAGCTTACTCCTGGCAAAGACATGAAGATTGGTCTCATTTGTGGAGGCGTGGGTTAGTGGCCAAACAGATATCTGACAGCTTGGTTGTCCAGCCTAGCTGGTGTGCCTCCCCTCCAGAACATAAGAATGTCGTAACGGTGGTAATTGATCCTGGAATGGCTTTTGGAACTGCAGAGCACCCAACGACTAGAGGATCACTGAGATTACTGGAAAAAGCTATCTCGCCTGGAGAAAGTATAATAGACATAGGCTGTGGGTCTGGAATATTAACAATCACAGCAATAAAGCTGGGAGCGAGCAATGTCATAAGTGTCGACAATGATCCCTATGCTGTTGAAGCCACTTCAGCTAACCTGCTCATGAACGAAATCAGGGGAAAAGCTGATGTCCAGCTCGGAGAAGTCAGCCCCGCTTGGTTGAAAGACAGTAGTGAGTATGGAGGCATAATCGCAAATATACAGAGTGATGTCTTATTGGCTCTTATGATTGGGTTCAGATCTGCCATAAGAAATCATGGTTGGTTGATCTTGAGTGGTATTATGGATAGCGAATGGCCGTCTATCCTGAGTAGTGCTAGAGATTGCAAATTTACATCAATAGCTACGGATACGGAGCTTGGATGGACTTCAGCGTGGTTTAAATTAGATAAATAAAATGTGTCTTTCAGATCGGCAGTACACTTCCTTACAATCTGATTTTTGAAACTTCTGATTCCTAAAGTGGGAATCGTTGACCATCCTGGAAAAGCTGAATACTTTGCTCCTCATGTCTATGGATCTTAAATCACGAGTGCGCGTCGATCTTATCAAAGCCAGAAAGGGTCGAAAGCGAATGGAAACAATAGTTTTGAGTTCTCTTTTGTCAGAGATTCGCAATAAAGAAATAGAGCTGGGGCGTGATTTGGGTGACCAAGATGTCACCAAGGTAATCACAAAGGCTGTTAAGCAACGTAGAGAATCGTCCAGGTTGATGCTTTCGGGAGGGAGGCCAGAATTGGCCGATAAGGAGTTGGAAGAGCTGACTCTTCTTCAGGGATATCTCCCAACCGGTTTAAGTGAATCTGAGATCAGAAGTGTAGTTCAGGGAGCAATCAATGAGGGTTTTGACCAGATGGGTGCCCTGATGGCTCATGTTATGCCGATGTTGCAAGGACGTGTCGACGGTAGCGAAGTGAACCGTATCGTTAGAGAAGAACTCAAGTTATGATCTCTGACACCGTTAGTCTTCCAGTTTGACAGAATTATCTAAATAGATTCTGGCCCGAAGAGAGTAAGCACTTTTCTGTAGTCAAGGTATGTTCCTGTGATTGATAAAGATCAAATAGAAGAAGTGAGAAGCAGGGCGGACATAGTCCAGATCATCAGTGGTATACTTCCGTTGAAAAAATCTGGCAAGGATTACAAGGCGTGCTGTCCCTTCCATGAAGAGAAAACTCCGAGTTTTTATGTAGTTCCTTCTAAGGGATTTTATAAGTGTTTTGGCTGTGGTGAGCATGGAGACGTTTTTTCTTTTTTACGGCGCGCGCAGGGACTGGATTTTATCGAGGCAGTGAAGCAGGTGGCGCAGTCCGTTGGGATTGAGATTCGGGAAGATAAACGCTCTACAGAGGAAGCAAACCCTTTCTCGCATTTGTATCAGGCCAATGCTTTCGCTCTTCAGTATTTCGAGGATGCTCTTTGGGATGACAAATTAGGGCTCCAGGCTCGGAGTTATTTGGAAAGCAGAAAAGTTAGCAAGGAAATGTGTGACAGATACTCTGTGGGCTTTGCGCCCAATAACTGGACAGGTCTTCGCGAAGCTGCCATGAGCCATGGTATAAGTGATGTGAGCTTGCTTGAAGCAGGCCTGCTTTCACAAAGTGACAAAAGAGATGATCCCTACGATAGATTTCGAGGAAGGATCACATTTGCAATAGAGAGTGTGAGTGGAAAAATAGTAGGTTTTGGAGGGAGATTGTTAGATCTTCAAGGACAACGTGGTGCAAAGTATCTTAATTCTCCAGAGACCCCTATCTACCAAAAAGGTTCGGTTTTGTATGGTCTAGGATTGGCCAAGAATGCCATTCGCAAGGACGAGCTGGCTCTCGTGGTAGAAGGTTACCTGGATGTCATCTCTTTAGCGCAAAATGGATTTGAGAATGTTGTGGCAGTTCTTG
Organism: Longimicrobiales bacterium; assembly: GCA_045561015.1. Lineage (GTDB taxonomy): Bacteria > Gemmatimonadota > Gemmatimonadetes > Longimicrobiales > Gaopeijiaceae. The sequence goes on from JBJKYO010000039.1 coordinate 7,845, forward strand.
GAACAGGATTCACGAAGGAGCAGGCCGAACTGCTGGGTCGTTACACAAAAAAAACGTGTCTATTGTTCGACAGTGATAATGCAGGCTTAAAAGCAGCTTTCCGATCTGCGGATGTGTTACTTACAAGTGGGGTGCATCCATCAATTGGTTCCTTACCCGTGGGAATGGATCCAGATGGAGTGGTGCATAAGGAAGGACGAGATGCTTTGGCTGCTTATGTTGATGGATCGGTGGATGTGCTCGATCGTAAACTTCAAATGCTGAACGAACGCGACCATTTTTCAGATATAGAAAAAACCAGGATGGCTATAGATAGACTTCTCCCTACCATAAGGGCTGCACAGGATACTGCCCTCCAAGATATCTATGTATCCAAAGTTGCAGAACAGACAGGAGTGAAAAGAGAAACTCTGGAATCAGAGCTATCTAAAGTCGATCCTAATTTACCTCGGACACTTCTGAAAACTACTACTCAGAAGAGTCCTGAGAGGTCACGGTTCTCCTATTCTATGGGGCCAGAGAAGGAGATGTTATGCTTGCTAGTAAAAGATGAGGGAATGGTAGAGCGGGTGGGGGAGCGCTTGGGTCCTGATGATTTCACCGATTCAAATCACAGGGCTATTTTCGAATTATTGCTTAATAAGGTAGATTTCGTGGAGATTTTGGCGAGATTGGATGCGATGGCCAATCTGATGTTCCAAGAAATTTTGGCGGATCCCAGAGAATTTACGGAGAGTGTTGGCGAACGGATTTTCAAGGACGTAGTCAACAGGATGTTGAGTGATCAGATGCAAAGGAAAATGGATAAAATTGACGAAATGATAAGAAATAATAATGATGATGATAGGCTTACC
>JBJKYO010000040.1:0-8609 GCA_045561015.1 Longimicrobiales bacterium
ATCGCCGCGGCAACCGAGTACAAGCTTTCACACAGGACGGGGAATACTTGATGGAACGTTTCGTACTTCCCGAAACAGGTGGATCGGGTACTGGATTTAGTTTGGGGCTGTCACGCGATCCCGAGCAACGAATCCTTTACCTGATAGATGGCACGAATCAGCGCGTTTGGATGCTGAATCGTGATGACCTAGAAATCCTAGGCAGGTTCGGCAGACCTGGACGTCAGGCCGGCGAATTCATCCGTGCACACATGGTGGTGCTGGACTCGCGCGGATATCTCTATACTGGTGAAGCTGGAAATGGAAGAAGGATGCAGCGCTTTATCAGGAACGATGGTTCATGAATTTCTTTGGACAAAGATTGCCGATATTAGCATGCCTGCTCCTTATGTCAGCATTGGCATCCACCAGTACGTCTGCTAGCGCCCAGTTCCGTCAACCCAGCGCCCAGTTGACCACTACAGTTGTAGAAGAAATTTTCAGAGCTGGAGACACCGCGACACTTAAACTTGAAGTCCAACTTCCGGAAGACATCCATGTACAATCGGATAAGCCACGGGACCCCTACGTTATTCCAACGCTTCTGACCCTAGCGCTTCCAGAAGGGTTGACCATGGGAGGAATAACCTACCCAGAATCTACAGATTTCCAGTTGGTTGGCTGGGAAGAGCCTCTTCTGGTTTTCGAACATGAATTTACAATAGAGGTGCTACTCAACCTCGACGTAAGCCTACCAACCGGCGAAATCGTGATCCCTGGAAGCTTTTTATACCAGGCATGTGACGATCAAGTCTGTTTTGCCCCGGCAACAGAAGCAATCGAATGGTCTATTCAAACTGAATCTCCTACAACGACCCCTCTATAGGAAAGCACAATGATAAACTCCCGTTTTTGATCACGTCAACAATGCTGATTTGTCTGCTTTCTCCCCCAGGCTTGGCTGGTCAGTCCTCCAACCTAGTGTCAGAAATGAGTGATCTAGCCTGGGCTGAAGAAGTGGACAAAGCCAGGGATCTACTAGAATCCAAAAGAGTCGAATACCCAGAACCCTCAGCAGAGTGGCTGGCCGCGGTCTCATGGATGGCAAGGGGAGCCAGCTTTGCTGAACGCTGGGACGTGGCAGAACAATATGGGAGTGAGGCTTATTCTGGAAGCATCGAGTTGATTAAGGAACGACCGCTCGACGATGATCGCTTTCTCGCCACCGCACTAGGAGCAGGCATCGAAGTACTCGGACGCGCCTACGATGCACAGGGAGATCGTGCACGAGCTGTCAATTTCTTAAGTACAGCAAGAAAAGACTTTGCGGGTACGTCGATTGAAACTCGAATACAGAAGAACTTTCTATTGCTTAGCTTGGAAGGGCAACCGCTTCCTGACCTCGAAGCTGATAGTTACATGGGCCCTCAACAAACCACAGCAGAAGACTTTAAGGGAAAGGTCGCTCTTTTCTTTTTTTGGGCACACTGGTGTCCAGACTGCAAACGACAGGAACCTATCCTAGCAGCATTACACGAAGAGTACGGTGACCGCGGGCTGACCATCGTAGGACCTACTCAGCTCTACGGCTTTACTTCTCGAGGGCAAACAGCAACCCCAGAGGAGGAATTGGCTTATCTTACCGGAGAATATAGTGACCAATTTCCGGTCCCTTCTTGGATGGGGGTGCCGATCAGTAAAGCTAATTTCCTTAACTTCGGCGTTAGTACGACCCCGACACTCATTCTAGTCGATCGCGAAGGTATCGTTCAGCGGTACAACCCAGGCACTTTGAATCATGACGAACTGAAAGCGCTTATTGAACCCTTGCTCATGCAATAAGTGCCGGAATCCGGCTGTCCAGGGAAATAACTTAATAGAGGCTGTGCTTGCGCACTGTCCCTTACATTCTGCAAGATGAGGGAATGCCTATCCCCATCCAGTAATGTAAAGTTCGCCGATGCCTATAACTCTAGTAAGATCTGAAAATACACACTCCCTTTGGAACCACTGCAGAAATAATTTCCTAGATGAAATCGGAAGTGAAACGGGACCAGGTAGCTATCCTTCCTTTCTATGGATCACAAACCGAAACCTGAGAGATTCATTTTTAGAATATGCCCATGCCAAAGGGCTGAAAGGATGGTTGGGACCACCTTTCAAAACTTGGAGCGAGCTCCCAGAATCCTTTGGGATAAGAGAAAAAACCATTGGCCTCTTAACTCGCCAACTGTTGATCGGTCAATTAGCGAGAGAAGTTGCTGAAAAAATTGGTTTTGACTCATTCAATAGAGAAACAAGCAACGTATTGCCTGGCCAAATGATAGATCGACTCTTAGCCGATTTTCTGCCCGAAGGATTAACCCCTGAAACTCTAGAAGAATCTCTCGCTAGCCTTCCGAGTGACGACTTTGGATTAAAGCGAAACCAATGGATTGTAGAAACCTACCGAAGATACTTACTCGAATTAGAACATCGCGGAGTGAGAGACATACGCTCTCTCAATAGCTTACTGGCAACAAAGATCGATTCAGGAGAATTACCAAATGCTATCAGCAATGCCAAGATTCTACATATCTACGGCCTAGCAACAGTAAAAAACCGGAAACGACTGCTCACATCTCTTTCCCAGCAGAAAAACGTCGAGACCATAATCTACTTACCGAAAGAAGAGGAAATGTCCGAATGGGACAATTGGGCAACCCAAACTCAATTCATCACTGATTCAAATCCTATTGTACCAGAAATCCAATCGGCTAGTGACAGCTCCATAGAAGCACAATGGGTTACTACAAGAATCAAAAAGCTCTTAGTAACCAAAGAAGTCGATCTTCACGAAATTGCAGTTATATCAAGATCTCCAGAGAAAGATTCTTCGCAGATCTCGGCAGAACTCCAAACATCAGGAGTACCGATAACTGTACGAACACAAATTCCCATGCTGGAATGTGGAGTGATCTCAGCCTTTCTAGACATCTATAGTGCCTCTTCTAAAGGCTGGACATACAAGGAACTGAAGAAGGTTCTGAAAAATCCTTATATAACAACAGGAATAATCCCAGATATAGTCGATCGCCTGCCAATGAAACAAGGTTTCGTTGGATTGGCGGAATGGGAAAAAGAAATCCAAAACCACAAGTCGCTACCACCTGAAAAGGGCCTTGTCGAAAACTTTACAGATTTCACTAATCTCATGGAACCTTTCAGTAAATCTCAATCTCTTGCTTCCTGGATAAAACTCAGCCTAAAAACGCTTCAATCCGATCCATTCGAGCTAAAACTCAGGGCCTCAGAAGCAATTGGCGACAACTGGAGCATAGTCAGGACCGACCAGAGAGCGCTTGTCCAATTGGAGAGCATATTTAGGGAGTGGTTAGAATTGGCGGATCCATCAAAAAGAGTTCAGCCAAGCGAGTGGAACACTCTTGTTTATCAGGTTTTGAATGCTCAATACCTGTCACTGGAAACTCCCTTAAAAAAAGGGGTCCAGATCCTGGGCGCTACAGAAGCCATTCTCTCGAACTTCAGGTACACATTTATCATAAACGCTAACCATGACATTTTCCCTAAGGCGTTTCGCTCTTCAGGTATCTTCTCAAATCAAGAGCGGAATCGCCTGGCCAAGCTTGGTATACCCATCCCCAACCACTCTAGTGAACAGCGCCACGAACGCAGCATCTGGAGAGCTGTAGCGCAACAGCCTGAAGTCACTATCTCGTATCGAACATCGAGCTCCGACGAAGAAATATCTGAACCCTCAGTGATGGTACCCCAACACATCTGCGCACCTATAACCAAAAACACATTAAAAATTGAAACTGACAAAGAAGCGCTGCTGATTAGCAACGCAAAAACACTAGTAAATAGTAGAAATGATGAATCTCTACTCCCGGTAAAAACCCCTGACCCCCAAATCCTCAAACATGCCATCATCGCCGCTCATGCTGAATCCAATCGTCCAGGAACTAAAATCGGAAAAGAAGATTCTCCTTGGCTACAATCCAATCCCTGGAATGGTGAAATGGGTGATGTACTGGTGATGGATTACCTCCGTAAATGTTTTGGAGAAGATCATGTTTGGACAGCAGGTGACCTAAAAAAATACAGTATTCTGCCATTCAATTTCTGGATGACTAAAGTCCTGAAGATAGAAAAAAGTGGCAAGATTGAAGAGGAGACTAGCCCACTCATATCAGGAAGTCTCGCCCATAAAATTCTAGAGCGCTTCTATCGTGTCCTCAAAGAACAGCTCCCGACAACACTGGGAGGTGAGAGCTTGGAACAGCTAAACAATATCATAGATGAAGTAATCGAAGAGCATGAAAGTAGCGGTAAGTGGCTAGGTGAATGGGTCCTCTGGAAACAGGAATGCGAAAAAATCAGATCAGAGATACAAAATTATTTGACCTTTGAACTCCCTTACTTGAATGAACAAGGCCATAGTCCTTTCCTACTGGAGTATAAATTTGGATTTGAAGAGCTCGTTACGATCTCTGGCAAGAATATGAGCGATCAGGAGCAATCTCTCAGAATAAGAGGCGTCGTTGACAGGGTGGACATGGTAAAAGACGGAGAGGACACATACTCCATCTTGGACTACAAAAGGACTGCGACACCAACTACAGGTGGATACATCGATGGAAGCGAACTACAGGCACCCATTTACCTCTTAGCCCTTCAGCAACAAGGATATAAAATGGACGCCGCCAGGTATCGATCGATAAGAAATCCCGAAAAAGCAAAACAAGCCGCATTAATAAAAGCAGACAGCGAAAAACTTGATGCAGTTTTAAAGATTGCCTTCAGCATACCAGCCCGGATAATGGAGGGTAAATTCGAGCCTGTAATCTCTCTTAAAACCAGTTCATGGAGAACATCAGATCCGGGTCTTGAAGTAAGTAGGAGCCTTGCCAAAATACCATCAGGAAACCGCTTCAGTGAGTAAATTTGCATGGACAAATGAGCAGGCAGCAGCCCTTACTGCTAGTACGGATGTCCTGCTAACCGCAAACGCTGGAACTGGAAAGACGCTGACGATAGTCGGTAAAATCATGTGGATGCTTGGCCTAAAGACAGGTCATTCAGAAGGCCAAAAGAATATTCCCATTAATACCAATCCCTGCAAAATAAACGAAATAGTGGCGATAACTTTCAACAGAAAAAATGCGGCGGATCTGAGACAAAAACTGCGTCATGAGTTGCTACAATCAGAAGACCCCGATGCCGAGGCTTTAGCCCTGCGACTAGAGGAAGCATTCATAGGAACTATCCACAGCTTCTGCGAATCTATTTTAAGGGAGCACGCCTTAAGGCTAGGGGTTGACCCATCCTTCAAAGTCCTAAGCGCACAATTAGCAGATCTCAAGAAAGACGAAATCATTAAGGAAGTCATTCTTGATAAACTGGATGAGGACCAAACTGAGATCAAAGCTCTAGTTCAACGCTTTGGCCTCAACAACGTCATCTCTCAAGCACGAACTATGCTTACGGAAGTGCGCTGGCACCCCGAACGCTACGAGGAGTGGCAGTTGGTCCTGACTGACCAGCAACAAATCGCAGAATGCCAAGAACCCAAAGATCGTCTAGCCCGAGATTTGACCTATGGACTCTATTCTTTAGCCCATTTGGCCAACGAAAAATGGCAACGTCAACTTTTGATCAATAATGAAAGGGATTTTGACCAACTCATTCTCGAAATTCGATCTCTGCTCTGCTCGCAACAGGCATCAAGTGCCCTTCAGCAAATCAGCAGTCGCTACAAGATTCTGATTATCGACGAATTTCAAGACACTGATCACGCACAGCGTGATATCGCATTCAGTATAGGAAGGGCCGGCAAAACCAAGCTATTCCTAGTTGGTGACCCAAAGCAAAGTATCTATGGATGGCGAGGAGCAGACATAACTGTATGGAATGAAGTGAAAGACAGAATCAAAGCCAATGGCCACGTGTTATCACTCACCACGAATTTCCGTACTGACCCCGAAGTGATCGACGCTATTAATACTGTTTGCGGTCCTGCCATAGACGACTCCGCCGCTAAGCTGCGGGAAGTGGGCCTCGATACTAGCGCGATCGACTACCAAGAGATGGAGGCGAGTAGAAGCTCATCGGACACAGCCCAGTGCGGACTGATCAATTTGGAGGCTAGTAACAGTGGGAAACGAAGGCTCGAGGAGGGCAAGAAAGTTGGAACACATATTCAGCAACTAGTCGGACAAACTAGGATTATAGATCCTAAAACCAATGACAAACGTCCCTGTACCTACCAAGATATCGCGATACTGTACCGTAACCGAACCGATTTAGATCTTTTCCAAAGAGGATTAATCGAGGCAGGGGTTCCATTTCAAACTTCGAACCAAGACTGGAGCAAATCAACTGAAATCACGGACATCGTGAACCTGCTGCAATTACTAAATAATCCCGATGACGACTATCACGCTTTGGGGTACCTGAGGTCACCCTTCGTCGCGATTAGGGATGAAGTGATTACAAGAATCCGCATGTCCAATTTCGATGAAAGCCTTTTAGGCCAGGCACGAACGTTTTTGGATAAGCACACATGGCCAGATTATCCTGACAACCCAGCTCTACCAGAGCTGGAGAAGGATGCTCTAGAGCGAGGACTAAAGACTTTAGACAAAGCCCATAAATTAGCTGGAAGAATGCCGCTTCCTGACCTGTTGCGACAATTCCTCTCTGAGAGTTCCTATAGTGTTCATTTATTCTTGGGAGATAAGAAGCAAGCGGAGGAAGCTCACTCAAATATACAGGATTTCCTGCAGTTTACTGAGGACCATAGACAAGCATCCATAGAGGACTTCTTAGAATTATGGGAGCTCTCTCTAAACGCAAAACCTACCCGACCATCAACCGCCGACGCTGAAGCCGACCTCGTAACCGTTAGCACAATCCACAAAGCGAAAGGATTGGAATGGCCCATCGTATTCACCATCCAAAATGACAAAACTGTTCGACAGAGAAGTAACGAACTAATACCCTCCGACAGAGCATTTTCCTCGAGTTTATATCTAAAAGAAAGTGATAATGGACCTCATAACAGTGAGAGATTGGCACCCCTTAACATGGCCAGGTTAGAGGCAGAAGAATGTCGGTTGCTTTATGTTTCTATGACCAGGGCCAGAGATCGATTAATTGTCTGCGGCCAGGCTGGCAAGAAGACATCTGGATTCTTCTGGGAAAGGTTCAACCAAACACACTCGTGGGACGAAATATCGATCCAACCACATTTGCAGCAAGTAACTGATCACGATTGGGTCCCTTTGGACTGGATCGACAAAATCGAAACCAAGGAACTTCCTCCCTTAGCCGCCGAAATTAAGCCACCCTCACTTCAATTCACTACTTCGGCCACCGAGGTAATGACAAAACAGAGGAGCATCGAGGAATGGCGGGAAAAATACGAGTACGGGGTGCAATCGACCCCTACATTCTCTGGGCATCGATCTGGAAGGATACCCTCTCAAACAAGAGGAAAGGTGATCCATGGAGTCTTAGAACGAATCCAAGAATACGAAGAATTACCTCAAATCCTCAATGAAACCTTGAGTTCCATGGATACCTCAGAACTCGGCACCAGTCCCAGCTTAGGCTCAAAATACTGGGAAGCCCTGGAGCACGAATTAGAGGAAGTACTCAAAAGTCCAGAATGGAAATGGTATATAGAAGGTGAACACTACCGCGAACTACCCTTTATCCACTTGGTAGGGCCTAGGAATTGGTACCTGGGCGCATTCGACCTCTACAGACCCAGCGTGAATAGAGATCGTGCGTTGGTGGTTGATTTCAAAACCCATGAGCTGGAAAAATCAGATATCGAAGAGGTTGCACAAACATACCTTTCCCAAATGAAAATCTACCAAGAGGCTGCCGACATCTCCGAAAAAAGCCTCGTTCAGCTACACTTCACGGTACCCAATTCGACATGGCCAGCAAAAACATCGGCTAGCGAAGAAAATACTTTGAAAACCTAAAGAAATAAGAGATTTCTTAGATTCCAGAGGGGAGAACTGATCTTTTTTACCAACGATCGATAGGTAGACAGGTAGTAAAACCCTCTATCTGAAGCCAATTCCGGCATATATCCCACCTACTGCACTGGCCAAAAAGCCTTTCTTTACACTATCTTTAGAGCAAATTCTAGTTGTCCGAATTTTCATAGAAACCCTGCAATGCAGTAGCGATTCATGACGCATGGGTGCACGGTTTCTAACACAATGTAGCCAAGGAGCATTTTTTGTATTCTACGGATATCGGAAGTAGGGATTAAAAAGTGATGAGAACATTACCTTCAGTGCTGATTGCTTTCGGCATGATTTTAGCAGTCGTGGGTCAAACCGCCGACGCTGGCAACCCGACGTCTGAATTAGATATAGTCACCTATGAAGAGCCAGTAGATATGCGACTGGCACAACCAGGCTTACACGACATTGATGAAGCTCTAACTGATGAAGTTTTAGACATTGATTCAGTTGAGCTGACTGCTATGGTGCAAACCTACTGCATGGTGTGTCACAATGACGCTATGATGACGGGCAATATGTCCCTAAATGGCTTCGCAGTTGAAAACGCATCTGCGAGAGCAGAAACAGCGGAAAAGATGGTTC
>JBJKYO010000041.1:0-8421 GCA_045561015.1 Longimicrobiales bacterium
CCTTCACCTTCCTCAAATACTTGTTGCTCAAGTTTCGCCCCTAGGGGACTTACTACAAACATGTATCCCGATCTAGAGTCCTTGAATGTATCCAAGATTAAAGCGAAATAATCCTCATCGAGAATACGATCCGAGTCTCTTCTCATCTCACTTGAAACCACTCCATCCACATCAGAATCAAAAGCACGTACTCCCAAATAGAGGGCGTCGTCGTCATACAATAACTTTACCTGAGTCTTCTCAGTTGCTGGAGACCCCACCGAAGGCTCTTGTTGGACAAACTCTGAAATACTAGGAGCCAACATCCAGACATCTTCATCTAGAACTCCGTCTATAATAGGAGGCTGGCTTACTCTTTGAGCTCCTACCTCTGGGAACACAGGCACCTCTTGAAGTCCCGCAAGAGGTTTGATTGTTAAAAGACCCAACAACAAAATAAAAATCAATTTGTTCCTACACATCATCGCAGAAATGACTGAATGATTTGTGGATGTAGACATCCTGTACATCCAACCCCCTATGTTGTCTTTTGAAAAAACGCAGCCATCAATCTACTCGAGCTTGCCACCAAGTTGAAGACTTCAGATGTCCTAAATTTGTTAAACATTTTTGAAAAACTCACATAGTCTAAGCGAGGTACTTTTTCATAGAAGAGAGGACCATGTTGCAGTACCCCAATCCCACGTGTGGGTCATAAATAATTAATTTCGCTCCTTGAGGCCCAACCCTGTCTCGACTACCCCCAGCAAATACCATTAGCTTCTCCACAAGTTCAATTGACCTGTCCACTGTAATTGGATCTTCCGGTCCTACTAACAAATCGTTCAGTGACAAGCCTTCCACAGTACCTTCCGACAAGCAGATCATCAGAATCGCATTCATGATGTTATGAGGGAAATTGAAATGGAAAGCCAGAGGAGAATATATGTCGCCACTTGGCTGACAAGCGACAAAATCCATGGTTAGTTCCTTTACATACTTCCTAAAAAGTTCAATTAACTCAGCATGCCTGTCTGCGTGTGATTGCAGAGCAGTCGGGGGAGGTGTCTGGAAAAATGCCCAGGGATCTGGACCTAGGCCATTGAGCAACCCTTTCACTACTTCCTGACGATCTCCATTTCCTGCCCCACACTTTCTTAGGCGAACATATTCTTCCATTAGTGTGCTAAGCGAATACAGTAGCCAGGGATAATCGCCAACGTTATCAGCGCGCATCTTCACAACATCACGACTGTACATGGCACGAGAACCCCATCTCAGGTGCCCGCCCAGAACTGCCGAACTGATAAGAGCAAATTTCAACTGCAGTCGATTGTCGAGCTTCCAGATTCGCTCAATCAATTCGTCATAGGCTTGGTCGATTGGATGATATTGTGAGACTGCAATAACCAGCAGTGTTTCGGCATTCCCGACAAACTGATGACCGCTTCCTCTTGGGCCCTGAAGTAGATTTAATAGTTCTGTGACCTTATTGAAATCCTCCTGTGGTCGACCACCGTCCCAAGCTCTCATAGAGCAAAGAGCTACTACATGAAAAAAATAAACATCCAACAAAAGAGATAGACAAGTCCTTATATCCTGATCTTCTTTTTTCATTCTACTGAAATGGTCAATCAGGAGAACTGGAGTGCTTTCACTACTGAAACTATGTTCACTGTGGCTCCAAGAATGAAAGATTTCAAAACCTTCATCCCTCGTCATATCATCCAGTTTTTTTACGACGTTTGCCAAGGAGAATTTACTGGAAGCCGTATGAAAGCTGTGCAAAACCATACTGGAACGTAGCTTCTTCATAGCTTTTACAGATCCATCAGATTCCATCAATCCATCTATGAATTGGTTACGAAAGTCACCTGCCAACAGAGACTCCAGAACCGTGCAGGCAGTTTGAAAAGTCCCGCCTGACTTTGATTCACCAGTTGCCTCCATATTATGGAAATCCCTCCAACGGAAATGACGATCCTAACTCTTCAATGACAATCATACTGAAGGTAACAAATCTAGGCCTATTCTTGATTCGCACCAACTTGCTCTTTCCAAAAGATCATCGTCTCCGAACGATCTACCGATCAACTGCATTCCAAATGGTAGCCCCTTTGTTGAAAGGCCAGACGGCAAAGTAACTGTGGGTAGTCCACTAGCACTCCAAGGTGCCTGAAACATTCCATTGCCAGTATTGCTCAAATCAGATGGAGCTGGAGAAGGAGTACTTGGAGTCACAAGCAGATCTACCGTCTTTGCCAAGTTATCCATATCACTCTTAAATCCAACCTGTCTTTCAAGGGCGTTCTGATACTCACCGTCCTTTGTATTTAATCCATTTTCTATGGTAGCAGCTAGCAATGGACTGTAAAGGTTCGGATCTTTTTCAAACATCTCCCGATGAAACCTAGCTCCCTCCACCTCAGTTACAGTTTTTAAATCTCTATGAAAATTTTCAAAGCTTTGGGGTAGCTCGACCTCTTCCACAACTGCACCTTCGGCAACGAAGCTATTCAGGATTTCATGGAAATTGCCCTGAGTTTCATCATCCGACTCTTGCGCAAAAAAGCCGCCAATCCAACCGATTCGTAGCGGCCAAGCAGGTTCCCTGCTAGCTCCCTCGAGCTCTTTAGTGTTAGATATTCTTACAGCGTTCCACAATAATACAATGTCTTCTACCGAACGTGACATCCATCCAACTGTATCTGATGACGGACTAAAGGGTATCAAACCATAACGGTCAACACTTTGAAAAGTGGGTTTAAAACCCACTACACCGCAGTAGGCTGCTGGCCTAAGGACTGACCCTACGGTCTGTGATCCAAAAGCTACTGGGCACATTTTGGTAGCTACTGCCGCGGCCGAACCGCTACTGGAACCTCCGGGTGTATGATCAAAATTCCAGGGATTCTTAGTTGGAGAGGGATCTGTCCAAGCAAACTCGGTTGTGACTGTCTTACCTAGCATGATTCCATCCGCCTCTTTGATCAACTGCACAGATTTTGCATCGTATTCAGGAACTAAGTCCTTGTATATCTCTGAGCATGCTGTGGTAGGAATCCCTTTGGTAAAAAAAATATCCTTAAATCCTATAGGAACGCCTTCAAGCCTCCCCATCAGACAACCTTGAGATCTTTTCTCGTCAGACTTGTTAGCATCTGCCAAAACCCTTTCTACATCTACGGTTACCCAAGCTTCGATCTTCGGATTAAGTTCATCTATCCTTTCCAGAAAAGCTTGTGCTACCTCGACTGAGCTCAGCCTTCTACTGGCTATCAAAGTGGTAATCTGACTAGCTGTCAAGCCAACTATTTCCATCAAACAATCCCTGTTTGTTTTCTTTAAAATATGAGAAAAGCAGTTATTTATATTCCAGCAACGATCGATTCCAAGACGAACACTACTGGACGCCAGGCTCTTAGATTCATTACAATATTCAGGTTACTACACTACAGCTACGGTAAAATATTAACAAACTGAAAGTAGTGTCATGTCCGAACATATAGTTAGGAGGAGAATCGTGATTTCTAATGTATTAAAGCTCTTTACCATCTCCTGTATCTTGGGAGCATCTAATTTAATGGTCGTCACTCAGTTGATGGCACAAGAGGAAGAAGAAGTGCCACCAGCAGTTGAGTACCGTCAGTCGGTGATGAGTGCAATCGCCAATAGCAGGGCCATGCTGAGTGCAGTTGTAGATGACGAGGTACCTTATCGTAACCATCTGCTCGCCCACGCTGTTTCCCTCAACCGACTTGCCGTAATAACTGGAGATATTTTCCCAGCTGGTTCGGGCGGAGACAATACTCGTGCCATGGATGAAATCTGGGAAAACGAAGAAGATTTTAAAGCTGCAGTCACTGCCTTCCAAAATGCTTCTAGTGAGTTGCTTGAATCGGTCTATACGGGAGACCTTAATGCTATTCAGGATGCAATTGGATCAGTAGGCAGAACTTGTGGAGGTTGTCATAGGCCTTTTCGTGCACCAGCAAACTGACTCTCGCACTCATCACACCGCTGAAGTCTGCTGACAATTTGTGCTTTAATATCAGATCCTCACTTTAAAACTGGGAGTCTCAAATAACGTAATTCTGGAAAGGCGACGGAGGAGTTTACATGAAAAACGTATTTATACTTTATGCAATGACGATGTCAGTACTAATGACCTCTTGTACTTCAACCATACCTGACGAAACAACCCGAAGAGTACCACAATTCGAAAATGAGGAAGTGGAAGTTTGGAAGAGCATCATATATCCAAGTCAACCGTTAAGTATGCACAGACATGATAATCCTCGTGCAATCATTGCCCTCAAAGGAGGTACACTAAAGGTAGTCAATCAGAACGGAGACTCCCACGACATGACTTGGGAGAGCGGAAAAGCTTATTGGCTAGAAGCAGACACCCCTGGAGAGCTTCATGGTGACGTGAACGAAGGGACAGAGCCCATAGAAGTCATAGTAGTGCAGCTGAAGAAATAACCAACCGGGGATTTAGATAGCTTCTATTGATTTCCTAGAGGCCTCCAGGCCTTTTCGTCCTCCGGTCCCGTCGGTCCTATTGTTCCTTCGACAGACTTGAGCAGGTCCTGTGGGTCATATGTCTGGCCATTTTTCATTACCAACACTGTATTTCTGGTATTCCTAATATCTTCCAACGGATTTCCTTTGAGAACGACTAGATCCGCTATTTTACCAGATTCGATAGACCCAAGGTAATCCCCAGCATGCATAGCTTTCGCACCATTTATAGTAGCGAATTTGATCGCGTCAGACTCGGGGATTCCCGACAAAACGAAAGACAAGAGTTCTCTGTGGACAGAAAAAGGCGAAAGAAATTCTCCCCAACTAGGGTGATCGGTACCTAATGTTATTAGATGCCCACCCCCAGCGTCATAAAAAGCCTTAATTGTTTCCCTTTTTTTCCAATATATTTGCTCAAATTGCTCATTGACACTCCTGTCTGTCCGACCTTCTAAAATGCCCCGCATATATTCTGTGAAATACTTATTTTCATCTTCAAAGTATTCGTATACTTCAGGATCCCTTTTTCCGTAATAGCCATAAGCGGACAGAGTGGCGTCAAAAAATACATTTCTTTGAATATAGAGAGCAACGATAGAAGAAAAATCTTCTGACTGGACATCAACTTCGACTAAAGATTCGTAAGCTGATCTATCGGGAGTGAAAGCATCTCCTCCCAGAAAATGTTCGACTCTATCAATTCCCATTAGAATAGCGTCCTTGGGATTAATGCTACCGCGATATCCAGAACCCAGATGGCCAGTGACAGTCGCACCATATGTATGTGCTCGTTTGATCAAAGCCTCTAAATGTTCAGCGCTTATCCCCTTAGCCTTGAAGGCTCTCACACCCTGGGCTACCCAATAATCAACCTCCTGAAAAATCTCAGCCTCGGTAACATCAGGATTCCAACCCTGCCGCCAGGAACCGAAATATGGACCCGCACTAAAGATCCTAGCTCCCAGAGATTCCCCTTGCTCAATTCTTAGACGTAAATCTCTCATTTCTTCGGGATCTACTTCTCCTGCTGGGAAAGTAGACGTCACACCATTGGCAAGGAATAGGGTCGGATACCCTATCCTTTCATCAACCCTACCCTCTCCGAATAGATCCATCGCATAGTGGGCATGCAAGTCAAACATTCCTGGAATGATATAGTGTTCTGCCGATAGTTTGATAGTATCTCTGGCTACTGGATAGTAGGAACCATCAGAATCAGCACCGATTTGCAAAAATTTTCCATTTTGGATCACAATTCCAGGGTTTTCGATTACATCATCGGCTAAACCGTCGAAAAGGTATCCACCCTCAATCAAGGTCGCTTGGGCTTTAGCGTCACCTGAACCTAGGCAAGCCAAAAGCACTTGAGTCATCAACCAACCTGAAGCAGAAAATCTATTTTTGTCCATCATCTTATATTGCACGCTCTAATGTTCGAGTCAGACAAGTTGGTCCACCAGATCCCTTGAAGCATAATTCTGATCCCGAAAAACTTTCTACTTGAACACCTTTGTTCCTGAGCTTCTCTTGGGTTTTTGGGCTACCGTCAGCCATTACGCACACCCTTGGTGCAACAGCAAGGATATTACATGCCTGAGAATCATACTCTTCTTCTGCGATATCAACTAAATCAAAACCCTTTTCTATCAAGAACTCACGAAAAGAAACGGACATCAACGGTGAATAGACTACGGCTAAATCATCATCTATTAGACTCAAAATCGACATCAGGTGTAACACATCCTTAGGACCACGAAAGTGTGGCATAGGCACAGTAATCACATCTATCTCTGAACCGAGCAAGGTGCTTAATTGCTGTATACCCTCATGATTAGTTCGATAGCTAAGACCTACACCTAAAGTGTTTCGGTCTAGCCAAGTAACGTCGCCTCCTTCTAAGGTTCCACTACCTTCTATCCTTCCCAGCACAGGTATGCCAAAATCTTTATAAAAATCATTCTGGGCGCTTGGTTCCCCGCGTCTGTCTTTCTTACCCATGTTACACAGAATGACACCACTGTCTGTCACTATAGAGGCATCTCGTGTATAAATTGAGTCGAGGCCTACAGCGTCTGCATGGGGCAACGTAAGTACCTCCACTTCAAACTTTTGTAGTAACCGAGTTAACTCTACAAACTCCCTTTCAGCTTCTGGCCCATCAGGACGGTCCAAATAATTAAGTCTTTCCCATTCCGAATCTATGCGGGCATCACTCTGAAAAGCGTCCTGAGGATGTTTCATGACAACTTTTCTGAGAACACCTACTTCAGACTGAAAAGAAAGGGTCATTTATAGGGTCATTCCTCTACAGCCCACTAAGATCTACATCTGCAAGAACCTGCTGTCGACGATCTTCGCGATCCTGAATCACTGCGTCACTAATGGCAGGAAATTTGAGTCCCAATATTTGACCAGCTAGCAGTGCAGCATTTACTGCTCCCGCTTTCCCAATCGCCAGAGTACCTACCGGAATTCCCTTTGGCATCTGAACCGTGGATAATAAGGAGTCTAGTCCATCCAGTGACCACGCTTGCATGGGAACTCCCAGGACTGGAAGAGTAGTCTTTGAAGCAAAAACTCCCGCTAGATGTGCTGCTCCTCCAGCTGCGGCAATTATCACGTGTAACCCTCTCTCTTCTGCTGAGGCCGCATATTCCGCAACCAACGCTGGAGTGCGATGAGCCGACATGGCCTTTGCTTCAGAAGAAATCCCCAGAGAATCCAAGGTCAAAACAGCATGTTTCATTGTACCCCAATCCGACTTAGATCCCATCACAACGCCTACAAGTGGTTTTGAATCATTCATACTTACAGTTCGTCCCTTTTGTGGATTCGGTTTGTTATCACCCAATCTCTGTCAAGAATTATTCTTAAGCTCACCTAAGAAAGTAGCCTAATCAAATGGTAGTTCCTTTTCCCTTTCCTAAGAACAAAGAAGCGACCATCAGCTGCGTCATCAACTTCAATTTTCCTGTCTACATCAGTCACCCGGATGTTATTCAAGTAAAGCCCTCCACCTTCTATGGCTCTGCGACTCTCACTCCGCGACTTAGTGAGACCTGATCTAGTTACCACCTCAAGCACACTCAAACCTTCACCCACTATCTCAGATTTAGACATCTCACTGGACGGCACATCCGAAAAAACATCCTCTATTTCATCCGCCGTCAAACCTTGTAACTCTCCTCCAAAAAGCACTTCAGTTGCAACCTTAGCGTTAGAAAGTCCCTGCTCTCCATGTACTAAGCCCGTTATTTCGTTAGCCAGTCTCTTGTGAGCCGAACGTTCATGTGGCCGTTCCTCATGAATAGCTTGTAATTCTTGTATGACTTCCGATCCTAACAAAGTAAACTGCTTTAAATACTGTATGACAACAGAGTCATCCGTATTCATCCAGAATTGATAAAATTTATAGGGAGAAGTCCTTTTAGGATCAAGCCATATAGTCCCAGCCTCAGTCTTTCCAAATTTGTTTCCATCCGGACCAGTTACTAGGGGATATGTGATTCCATACGCTTTTTGGTTGCGAGCCCGACGAATAAGCTGGATTCCTGCAGTGATGTTGCCCCACTGATCACTCCCTCCCATCTGAAAAGTACAGCCATATTTCTCGTTTAAAGCCATAAAATCATAAGCCTGCAATAGCACATAACTAAACTCAGAAAATGAAATCCCTGAATCCTCATCCTTGACGCGCCTTTTGATGGATTCCTTGTTCAAGAGAGAACTTACTGAAAAATATTTCCCTACATCTCTCAAAAAGTCTACCATCTGAAGTTCGCCTAACCACGCAACATTATTTACGGTCCTGGCAGGATTTACAGAGGATTCAAAATCTAGAAAATGTTCTAGTTGTGATTTTATGCCAACTAAATTCTCTTCAACCTGCGTCTTGGGCATTACTGGCCTTTCTTC
>JBJKYO010000042.1:0-8356 GCA_045561015.1 Longimicrobiales bacterium
GGTCCCGAAATCTGCATCAGAGCTTCAGCGAGACAGGAGTGATGCAGCGGCTGGGGTTCCTCCCACATTTAGGTATCGTCCAGAGGCTACTGATTCAATGAGATTGAGTTTGAATCGATTTTTCGATCAGTTGGATTCTTTGGCATATCTTGGAGACGAAGGGGTCGTGAGGGCTTTTCTTCTGGACCAGTCTCTCAATGCAAGCACTGAACAAGCTTCCTTGCTATTAGATATTGAGACAAGAAGGCTATTGAGAGATAATGCTCTGCTCGGCGCGCAAGAATATGCTTTGCAAGGGATAGTCGATGCAGGTCAGGCAAGAGAGTTGAACACTGATAGAGTCCTAATACAAGATCCTGGAATCGAAGACCGACGTTCGATTTCAAGTGAGGGGATTCTCATAGGGGGCGATTTTCATTCCCGAGTTGCAGATAAAATAGCTACGGAAAGTTTGGAGTTAAGAGAATTCCTCAGGTTAGTGATGATAAGAAATACTATTTATTCTCTTGTGTTTGATGCAGTAATTACTGAAACAGATAGAGAGCAATCAAGACAAGCAGTTCCTCAAATAAAGGCCAATGTTGTTGAGCAGGAGGCCATCGTTCGTGCGAATGAGCCTATCACTGCAGAGGATTTAGAGCGGTTAACTGCATATGGGAATGAGCTGAGACGAATAGAATTCTTAGAAGAGTCTGGCTTGCAGCTTAGGTTAATTCTGGGGGCCTTTCTGATGAGCTTGACAATAATCGGAATTTTTAGCGTCCTGTTACTTTTGGTGCGTCCAGCTATTTATGCATCTATGCGATCGTTGATACTGCTTTCTGGGCTAGTCATGATCTATTTTCTAGTCGCTAGGATCGTAGGTGCCTATGGACTGCCAGTGGAATTGTTGCCGATAAGTTTCGTTATACTTCCCGTAGCAGTTCTCTGGGACTCCAGATTCGCATTACTGTTGGGTTTTGTGATGACCTTTTTGACAGTTGCCCAGCCTCCATTCTATGCTTCCTCTCAAGTTCTTTTTCTCACTATGGTGGGTGCCGGCGCTGCAGCCCTTAGTGTCCGAGTACTTCGACGCAGGGCGCAGACTTTAGTTTTCGCAACAGTTATTTCAGCAGGGTATGCGATTGTCTTGTTAGCGCTGACCTTTTTAGAGCAAAAAACACTTTCCGATCTCATGACTTCTGCTATGTGGACCACACTAAATGCTTTTCTTAGTGCTTTTGTAGCCATGGGTTTTGTTACAATGTTTGAATGGTTCACTGGAATTACCACCGATCAAACTTTATTAGAATGGGCAGATCCGAACAGGCCTCTCTTGAGAAGACTTTCCCAAGAAGCTCCAGGGACTTATGCACACTCGGTCAATGCTGCAAACCTAGGGGAGAGTGCTGCAAATGCTATTGGAGCTCACGGTCTCTTGGTTAGAA
Organism: Longimicrobiales bacterium; assembly: GCA_045561015.1. Lineage (GTDB taxonomy): Bacteria > Gemmatimonadota > Gemmatimonadetes > Longimicrobiales > Gaopeijiaceae. The sequence goes on from JBJKYO010000042.1 coordinate 1,428, forward strand.
TAGGAATGTACTACCATGACTCTGGCAAAGTTCTCAAGCCTCAGTATTTTATTGAGAACCAACCAGAAGGTTTGAATCCCCATGATTCATTGGATCCTGTGCTATCCGCTGCAATTGTCAAAGAGCATGTGACTGAAGGTACGCGTTTAGCCAAAGAATCGAATCTTCCCGTTGTCATTCAGGATTTCATCGCCGAGCACCACGGGACGCAAGTTATTTCCATCTTCTATAACCAAGCAATTGAGCGAAATGGCAAAGAGAAAGTAACAAAGCAAGATTTTACTTATCCTGGACCCAAGCCACAGTCTAAGGAGACGGCCATTGCTATGATGGCTGATTCGATTGAATCAGCGACTCGGGTTTTACAAGAGCCCAATGCTAAACGCTTAAGAAATCTGGTAGAGAAAATAATCGAAAATAAACAGGAGGAAGGCCAGCTGGACGAGTCACCTCTGACTCTATCTGAAATAACAGTTTTGAAGGAAGCCTTCGCCAATTCTTTGGCGAGTATTCACCATCAACGAATAGAGTATCCAAATAGCGAACATCTGACCAAATCACCACAAAAAACAGTAGGGAAAGAACCGATAAAAATAAAGGATGAAGAGCAGATAGAGTTAGAGGATATGAGCCAGGAGTAGGAATAGATTTGAGAGTAAAACTATCGATGGTGACTTTCGAAAAGGAAGTAGAAGAACTTTTAGAGAAAGCGATTATCTTCACCTGCTCTCATGAGGGCACGGAAATTGGAGAGATATCGTTAGCACTTCTTGAGGACAGTGCAATCCAAGAATTGAATTTGCTTTATTTGAGTGTAAACAAACCCACTGATGTAATAGCCTTTGCATTGTATGGTCCAGGGGAACCGGTAGTGGGGGACATTTATATTGGTTATCAACAAGCTCAGGTACAAGCTTCTGAACGAACAATTCCTCTAGAAATAGAACTTGTACGTTTGGCGATTCATGGTACTCTTCATGTGTTGGGATATGATCATCCTGAATCAAATGAGCGTTTAACAAGCGACATGTTTTTGTTGCAAGAAAGCTTATTGCAGGATTTTATCGAAAACAACATTTCCAATGCAGATTGATACGAAGAGAAATCCATGGAAAAGATTAGAACTATGCAAAAGCAGGACACAAATCGAATAAGAGAGCGTCTTGCCAATCTGCTACAGAAAAATGATTTAGTCGCATTGGAAGTTTTCTTGGAAGGTCTTCATCCCTCTGACATCGCAGATGTGATTGAGGCTTTGGATCGAAAAACAGGTGTGAAGTTGCTTAGGACTCTTCCTTCCGTCCTAGCTTCGGAAACTTTAACAGAGATTGAAGAAGGGCAGGTTCGTCGTAGCTTATTTTCTTCGTTAGACCCAGAAGAGGCGGCAGATTTTCTAGAGAAGTTATCAGACGATGACGCTGCTGACTTGTTGGGAGAATTGACCTCTGGCCGTCAAGACAAGATTCTCGCCGAAATGTCTAATCAAGAAGCCATTGAGATAAAGGATCTTCTTAAATACGAAGAGGATACAGCTGGGAGTATAATGACCACCTCTTTGGTTTCGGTCTTCGGAACTGTCACAGCAGGAGAGGCGATAGAGGTTGTTCGAAAGAAAGGCAGAGAAGTTGAAGGCTTCTATACTGTTTTCGTTGTTGACAATCAAAATACTCTATTAGGCACTGTCCCTCTGGATAATTTGCTACTGGCTGAAGTTGATGAATCCGTTAAGAATCTCGTGGAGCCAATTGTAGCTTCAGTCTTGCCGAATTCTGATCAAGAAGATGTTGGGCGTCTTATTTCCCGTTACAATCTAGTGTCTATACCTGTCGTGACTAATGAAGGGATTTTGCTAGGCCGAATCACTTTTGATGACGTAATCGATGTGATTGAGTCAGAGACCACAGAAGATCTTTTCCTTTTCTCAGGATTATCAGATGACGAAGACATCAAGGGAGGCCCCCTGGAAACTGTACAGGCAAGACTCCCCTGGCTTTTCCTCAATACGATGACAGCTAGCCTGGCAGCTTCCGTCGTTTGGTGGTTCAGGGATGAGATTGCATCGGCAACTTTGTTGGCTGTAGTCATGCCAGTAGTGGCGGGTCTCGGAGGAAATGCTGGACAACAGGCACTAGCTGTTACGGTCAGGAGCTTAGCAACTGGTTCAGGCCCCCTGGAAACCAAAGAGCCTCGTGTTCGTAAAGAGCTTATGGTGGCTTTCGTCAACGGTGCTGCCGTTGCCTTGGTGGTTTCAGCAGCGGCCTCTATTTTGGCTATAGGTATGGGAGTTAGCGTGCGTTTAGGAGTGGTGGTGCTATTAGCTATGTGGGGCAATATAGCGATGGCAGGATTTGCTGGATCTTTCATTCCAACGTTTCTGGAAAAACAGGGATATGATCCTGCTGTCGCATCCACGGTTTTCCTAACAGCGCTAACTGATTTGACTGGCTTTCTGCTTTTACTAGGGATTGCCGATCTGATGCTTTAAGACTCGAAAATCACTAGATCGAGTTTTGTTTATGCAAACTGCCGGAGTGTTTTCTATACTGACAAATTTAAGCTTATGTAGGGAGTGGCAGGATGAAAATTGATTCTGGAGAAGCAACAGTTTATTCAGTGGTTGAAATGATAATTGACAAAATAAAGACGGGTGGGCAAGGAAATATCGAATGAGTAAAAATCGGGCAAGGATTAGAGTTTTGGTAGCCAAAGCTGGTTTGGACGGACATGACAGAGGAGCTATGGTGATAGCCGCATCCTTTAGAGATGCCGGATTTGAAGTCGTCTATACGGGTTTACATCAGACTCCAGAAATGATAGTTGCGGCGGCTATTCAAGAGGATGTAGACGTGGTTGCATTGTCCATACTTTCTGGTTCTCATATGACCATGTTTCCAAGAATTTTGTCACTTTTAAACGATGAGGGTGCCAGTCACGTATTGGTTACCGGGGGTGGTATCATCCCAGAAGCGGATATGGCTTCGTTGCAGGAAATGGGAGTAGGCCGGCTATTTGGTCCAGGGACTTTGAGTGGAGAAGTGATTGATTATGTCAGGGATTGGTATGGTGAACAGGTGCTGTTAAACGAAAGTCTCTAAAGGAAGAGATCAGCCTATCTCAGCTCGAAGATGGGATCTTAAGGTGATAATATGAAGCTTAAAAATAGAGAATTGTTGAACTGGAAAACCAGAGTGTTTTTTCTAGGTTCGGCCCTGGCTTTGAGTGGGATGTTTCTAGAAAAATCGTGGATATCACTTACGGCTCTGTTTGTCTTGACGATTGGTTATGGGGTAGGATATTACCGTTACGAGTATCGACATCGTCGTGAAGATCAGTAGAGTATTTGAGCTTGTGGCTTCAGAGTGTTTTGTGAGCTTCCTATCGCCGTGGTATCAAACCTTGGTTAGATTTGTTCTAGCAGTTACAAGAAAAATATTGGTTGGGCCTTATTTTGATTTTAAGTATGGTGGCGACTGAGTTCGAAATGCGAGCCAATTATGGCTCAATTTAGTTAAGATATTTTTCAGATAGATTTGAGTTGAATGCCGATGGTTAGCTCCAGAGACACGACATTCAAGGCACAAAATTGGCATTAAAAATAAGTGGATAAAATACAGCTTTCAGCATGGGATAAAGCCAATCGTGGCACATTCTCATTTGCTGTTGCGCTATAACAGGAAAGCTTGATTGATCTTTAGTTCGTTAACCGGGCCTTGCTCATGGTCGGTTCCGCTCTTTGAAAATAAAAAATTCAAGGACTGGTTTCGAGATGGGCTGGGCGCACGACGGATGGTCATGAAGAGCTTCCAGGAGAGAGGAAATTGAGGAGAGAAATCCTCGTGAGTGCTACTAACCACGAGTCGTGGGTAGCACTTATGGAAGACGACCAGTTAGTAGAAGTAATGTATGATAGGTCCGATCAGGATCGATTGGTAGGCGGAATTTATCTTGGAAAAGTTGAGGCTGTCATACCTGGGATTCAGGCCGCTTTTGTGGACATCGGAGTCGCAAAGGCTGGCTTCTTGCACGTGTCCGATCTGAATTGGGATTCTAACGAGTCCAGTGGTAAAAGAACTAATTCAGCAGGGGGAAGAAGGGATAGACGTTACCCAGCTATTCAGGACAAGATCAAGAAAGGACAATCGATAATCGTACAGGTCACCAAGGAACCTATTGGAACTAAGGGCCCTAAATTAACAGGGCAGATTTCATTGCCTGGTAGGTTCCTTGTGTACATGCCCGGATCTTACCATGTGGGTGTCAGCCGGAAGATAGAAGATCGCGGCGAAAAATCTCGATTAAGGAAATTGGCTAAAGAAATTCTCCCAGAGGATGCGGGTGGGATAATAGTACGTACGGTGAGTGAGGAGTTAAATAGAGAGTCTTTCCAAAAAGAATTCACAAGACTCAGCTCCAGATGGAGAAAGATTCTTAAGAATAAGGAGAGCCTGCAAGCTCCAGCGCCTCTTCAACGTGAAGCTAGCTTAATAAGTAGTGTGATCAGGGACCTTTTCAGTAATCAGTTTGAATCTATCAAGGTGGATAGTAAGAGGATCTACCAGGAGATTCTTCAATACGTGAAAAGTGTGGCGCCTGAACTCAAAGACAGGGTGGTCTTATATCAGGAGTCCAGTTCTCTTTTTGATAAATATGGGATTGAAGGTGAAGTAGAAGAAACGTTCACAAAGCGAGCGGGTCTGCCGTCTGGAGGATATATCATTATCGAACAGACTGAGGCCCTTGTGTCCATAGATGTCAATACTGGCAAATACGTTGGAAAAAAGGACCCAGAAAAAACTATCCTCAGAACTAATCTGGACGCAGCATCTGAAATAGCGAAGCAGCTGCGGTTAAGAGATATTGGTGGGATAGTTGTTTGCGATTTTATTGATATGGAATCTCAGAAAAACAGAGATAAGGTTCTGAATCAACTAAAGACTCATCTGGCTAAAGATAGGGCGCGGACCAAAGTGTCTGATTTTTCCAGGTTAGGTTTGGTTGAGCTGACAAGGCATCGCGTTCGTCCATCTCTTTTCCAGTCTTTGACGCTAAGTTGCGATCACTGTGAAGGTGGAGGTCGTGTATATACTCCAGAAACAGTGGTGAGAAAAATTGAAAGGGCCCTGAACAGATTTTCTGAAAATGAAAAAGACAAGAGGGTGTTAGTACGTTTACATCCAGTAATAGCTTTGAATATATTCGAAAAGGAGCCTGACTTCTTGCGGAATGTTGGAAGGGTTACAAAACTGAGGATAGCTTTGCGCGATGATCCGTTATTAAGGGAAGATGAATTTAGGATCCTTTCGGGGCCAGCGGAAACAGATGTGACTCCCCGATATGCTTCGTTGTAATTAGGGGTTGACCCCGATTTTAGTTTGCATAACTTTTTCGGTGCTTTATTGTGATAACAATTACTGCCATTGAGGCATATTATGTACGCTGTTTTTGAAACAGGTGGTAAGCAGTTTCGTGCGGAACTAGGTGATACACTGAGGGTTCCCCTTCTGGAAGTGGAGGAAGGAGACACTGTTTCCTTTGAAAAAGTGTTGCTTGGATCGGACGGTGAAGCTGTAGCTGTTGGTGATCCATTAGTAAGTGGGGCAGTTGTAAAGGCCGAGGTTTTGCGTCATGGAAAAGACGCAAAGATAATAGTCTTCAAACGAAAACGCCGAAAAGGTTATCGTAAAAAGCAGGGTCATCGACAAAAATTTACTGAGGTTAGAATTTCGGACATAGCTGGTTTAGGGTAGAAATTCTCCGAATTAAAGTTTGCTGGAGGTAAAATGGCGCACAAAAAAGGTGTAGGTTCAAGTAGAAACGGTCGTGATAGCAACCCTAACCGTCTGGGCGTTAAATGTTATGGGGGTGAGTATGTCACTGCTGGTTCGATCATTATTCGGCAGAGGGGCACACATTTTCATCCAGGAGTAAATGTTGGCAGAGGTGGAGATGACACATTGTTCGCCAAACAAAGTGGGTTTGTGAAATTCGAAACACATAGGAGACGCAGGGCAGTCTCTGTGCACTCTTCACTAGATTCCTGAGCAGTATTCTTTTTAACACGAGATTTCAGGCTGGCTCAATTCCAACTGGATGCCACTGTCACTGTAAATCCTAACCATCGGATCTTTTAGAGGCTAATCTGGTATATCAACTAGAGTAATTAAGGCGCTCTAGCTCTAATCCAAAGGAAATCGGATGAACCCCGAGAAATTTGAAAACAGAAAAAGTAAGGCCATTTTGACGGCAATCGTAGGTGCTATTCTGTTTTGGCATTTCGGGATGGGATTGAATCAGGTAGTCATAGGTTACTACGAAGATCTAAGGGGTTCGCAGGCTGTTCCAAAGGCTATGGCAGCTATGGAAAGGGAGTTTGTGGAAGTGGAGTTGCCAATGGAAGTGAACAAAGAGGTTGAATACTGGATGAATCATTTTTCAACTTTGAATAGGGAAGCATTCCTGGAGCAGTTGGCTAGGGCGGGACTTTATCGAGAAATGATTCGAACAAAATTGATTGAGCAGGGAATGCCCAAGGAACTACTTTATCTCGCCCAGATAGAATCTGGTTATGTGGCTAACGCCAGATCTGGATCATCTGCTTACGGAGTTTGGCAGTTCATGGGTCCAACGGCCAGACAGTATGGCTTGAGGATGGACTTTTTTGTAGATGAACGGAGAGACCCTGTCCAGGCCACGGACGCAGCTCTCAGTTACCTAAAGGAATTACACGAACGTTACGGATCTTGGTATTTGGCTGCAGCCGCTTACAATGCTGGGCCTACAAGGGTTTCGCAACTTCTCAGGAAATATACGGATGGTCGAATGGGAGATGAAAACCTTTATTGGGAGATCATAGATCATCTTCCTAAGGAAACGGCTCAGTATGTACCTAAGCTTTTGGCGGTGACCTATCTTGCTGAATATGGCCAGGT
>JBJKYO010000043.1:0-8282 GCA_045561015.1 Longimicrobiales bacterium
TCCTTCTGATACCTGCTCACATCGGAAGCTACGAGTTTAACTCTGTTAGTCCCAAATGTAATATTAAATGTCCTGGAGTTAGCTACATTAGTGATATAAAATCGGACCACTTCTCCTGGATCAACGTTCAATGAATGCTCAGTTTGGCCATTAACAAGCATCACGTTTCCGAATCTACCCATCAAAGCATGGGTCGGGGCCTCACTTCCCCAAGGCAGAACCCCTTCGCTATCCATCAATAAATCATCCACAATAAGTACTTCTTCCCTGTGGACTGGACCATAATATTTAGGATCAGGAGATTTTACCAAAAGATTTCCATAAAGACCCAAGTCTTGTTGTACATCTTCGCGCACGTGAGGATGATACCAATACATCCCTGCATCGGGGACCTTCACTTCGTAAACAAAATGTTCCCCGGTTGCAATCGATTTCTGAGTAACACCTGGCACACCATCGAATTGATTCTCAAGTCTTATTCCATGCCAATGGACTGTGGTAGGCATTTCAATTTCGTTCTTGACTCTGACTATAGCGGTGGATCCTTTGGTGATCTCAATCATAGGACCTGGATATTGCCCGTTATAGCCGAACATGATTACTTCTCTTCCGTTCACATTTCTCCGAACCATTGATACGGAGAGCTCTAAGGTGTCTCCCTGGATCATCCGCACAATCTCTGATGGAACAGCTAGCGGAATTGATTCAAGGTCCACATTTGATCCCGGTAGAAAAGGGCTTACTATTGGAACTGCGCCCTCTAGGCCTGGTAGCATAGGCATATTCATGTCCATGGGAACCATTCTCCAGCCACCACTGGGTTCCATATTGTGCATGACATGCTGTGAAGCCAAGGGCCTTACAACAATTGTGCAGATGAGAGCGGCATAGAATACCTGCTTCCAACAGTTCATCTCTCTCTAGCCTTTAGCCATCGTATCCATAGGCGAAACAATTTTCTTCTTGTAGGACGCCATGGCCTACCATCGTATGCATCATGCCACTCCTAGACATCCCTCTCATGACAATTGGACCCCGCCATCTGGGGGCAGATTCAGCTGCGTCCTGCTCTAATGTGATTACAACCAAATATTTGTTCCAGTCTACGATCCCTTGGATATTTTGATTCTCATTGAGAACACCCAGTCGCTCTATCTCGGATAGGTCTCGGGTCGTTACCCACGCCACTAGATTTCCACCACCCTTAATGTTGATCCTATTCAAAGAGATATCCAATTGATACTCGTAGCTTCCATTCTCTGTGATGGATACACCAAAAGGAGATTGCTCCACAAATGTGACTTCGACTGTCCCTTTTCCCTGTCCAGTACCGGGAACATTTTTAGTGGTGACTAATGGAAAACCATAGTAAGGAACTGGACTCGATACACAGAATTGATCCTTTTCCGCGGTCTCTTCATTCAATGGATTAGACAGGTAGGTACCACCTATGATACTCAGGGCTGCTGCTAAATTTAGAATCATGGTGAAATCTGCTCAGTCCAATTACTGGCTTATCGGTCGATTAACGAGTGATTCATCCCATTTTTGGGCAGAGGAAATATCTGGTACGCCCCAATGCTCTCCATTCCACCCCTGAAAACCATCCATGCGAAAAGTCCAAAGTCCCGTTGACATATCACTCACAACAATCAGCCCGTCAGCATTCCTGACATCAACACCAAATGCACCGTTGAACATAGCAGCCCTGACAGGATTAGGAGGGCCAATGTAGGTATCATAAAATCCGACAGTCGCTGGATTGACTGGGTCTTGAAGGTTAAAGATCTGTAAACCGTCTAAGTAACCCGATACAAATACATATGGCCACCTAACTTCGTGGTTATGAACTAAATTTTTCCAATTGGCTGTGAAAGCTGAGATTGGACTCCTGATATTCTGCACTTCACCGTCCAACGCCGGCTGCAGGTCAAAAATTCTCAATGGAGCATACTGGTATTCAGTTTCTGCTATTACGTAACGACCGTCTGGACTAGGAGTGAAAGTGTGGCCGTAATTAACCCCGCTTACTCCAGTGAGGGTGATTCTGAGTTCGGGAGAGTCTAGGTTTGAAACGTCATAGATGTAGTAACCCCCCGTACCCCCTCCATAGAAACGGTCCTCACCAGTATCGGGATGGTATCCCACATAAAAATCATGATATCCTCTGCCACTTCCTGAGCCCATGGGTGACTCTGGTATTGGAACCATACTGACTCTAGAATTTTCCAGGTCCCCATCCACAATCATTCCCAGGTCATATACTAGAGCCCCGGGAGCCCTGGCAGTAGTAAACAGATACACGCGGTCATTAGAGTGCTTATATATGAAAATGTTGTGGAATCCCCCTGGAAGATCTGGAGTCCTGATCCGAGCCACTTCACTGACAGTAGCGGGGTCTGGCAATCCAGTAACATCTAGGATGACTGCCCCTAGATCAGTTCCTGGTCCACCTTGGCCGAACTGCAGGGACTGTACCACATAGTAACGGTCATTCCATTTGAAGTGCTTGACATCCATTCCACCAGTACGTTGATGTAGGTCCTGATCTTCTATCCTCCATTCATACAGAAGTTCTGGTGATTCTGGATTTTCAATACTAATGATGTCCACACCCTTAGGTCCTTCAAAACCATACACCATGCGACTAACATATGCGTAAGGGCGATGTAATTCCTGCTCCACATCCATGTCAGCTACTGATAGACGGGGGCCAAGGGGCAAGTGGCCCAGAACTTCCATGTTATCACTTCCTCGCTTCAGGGGTGACCAGGGAACTTGTTGAGCGTCAATATGACTGAAGGAAATCGCTAGGATTGTCCAGGCAATTAAGGAATTGTTGATTTTCATTTAAGGCACCTCGGAAATCTTTAGGAAAACAATCTGTATTAACATGCGAACTATTACTGGCACGTCGCAAGAACCGAAAACTAATAATTTTGATAAGCTAAGGTCAGAACAGGCTCTGTCCTGACGCGATCATCCATCTTATCTGCCATTCTGCGTCTTCTCCAGCAGCTACTTCAAAAGGATTCGCTAGCTCTAGAAGTAGCAAGAAGCGTGACCTTCCTTCCACTTGAGGATTCCCCGCAGCATCAGTCCTTAGATACCCTGTCAAAAGAACGTTTTCTTCATCTAAAATATTTTCCGATCGGACGGATACGTCCAGATTTACTTCAGTAGTGATATTGAAATGATTTTCGAAAAACACCTCCACGCCATGTCTTCCTTCCATGACGGGAGTATTGGGCACACCCACCAGTGCATCTTCTGAAAAGAAATCCGCCAGCAACGTTGGGTCTCTTCGATTATAAAGTCCAGCCAGTAAGTCCATCTCATCTGACCACTCTGAGTCCGATACAAAATCCTCGGGTATTACGTCCCACTCCACGGCTCCACTGATCTCGTTATCCTGTGTCCACATCTCTCTCGCTACTTTCCACGATCCTTCTTCCTTCAAGAGCTCCAAAATATAAGGACCTGTGGTAACGATCTCTGCATTGCCATCCGCTGACATTCCGGACCATTCATAGGATCCCCACAGGACAGCTTGATTGGAAAACACCAGGGTTTCTCTTAGATCGTTTTGGATTCCAAGAGATTGATCCATCTCCTCGCCAATCAAATCTTCAATGGCTTCTGATCCTGATGCGACTTGTAGGGTGCCACTCAAAACAACCGCACTCTCTGTATAGGTGTCCATTAAAGCAACAATGTCTTTGTTGTTGTAATAATCAGTGCGTGAATCATGCATGACTCTTACGAGTTCTTCTTCGGACAGTGGTGCTTGGGTTTCCTCAGAGGGCTCTGGCCCACAGCTCGTCATTGCTGCAACTAGAAACAAAACAACCCAGTGACCATTCCCTTTATCGCTCAAATCGACCTCCCTTAACTATTTGTCCTGTCCTGGTTCGGCTAAAGTGACAGGTCAGATCTATTGGATTACCTCATAAGAGTATCCGAGAACTGGAACATCTGCCTCGAAGGATATGTTGAATGTTGTCTCTCCATCAATGTCTGGGGCCTCGATTTCTAATTCAGTACTCCCGATAGAATTCCCACCCCCGTCATAGTAAGTGAATGACAGATTTACAGCAGTGCCCGGATCCAAGGCTTTGTTTATGAAATAACCAGAGACAGAACCACCCTCTGGAGCCGGCGCGAGAGTCATGGCATCCAAAGCGAACTGCAAACCGAGCAGTTTTTCCAAGGTTGGCTGTGCCTCCTCTCCCCTACCCTCTGAGGAAAGTGCTTGGTAGTGAAATCTCAGTATGGTTTCGTTATTGGGATCGATTTCAAGAAGAGCACTGGACACTTCTATCTGCTCTACATACTGTCCCGCTTGAAATAGGGACCAAACACGATAATCCATCGCATCTCGATACATGGGAGCATTCGTCAACAGCTTCTGAAAAGCCCTGGCGCTTCTTTCCCAATCTTCTGCCTGATAAAGTGTGATGCCAGCATTGTAATAATCTTGCCACGTACCTTCATCGCTTGCGAGGATGTCATCAAAAATCGCCATGGCGTCATCTCCTGCTCCAGACTGGGCAAGCAGCATAGCCAACGTACCCTGAGCGCTAGAATTTGCTGGATCTTGCTCCACCACTTGTTGTAGAATGTCTATCGCCTCTTCCGCCCTCTCTGGTATACTACTCAAAAGGCTTCCCAAGTTACCTTTGGACATGGGTAGATAGCTTTCCCATTGAGCTGCATCAGCTGGGTCTTCTGGAGCAAATTCTGGATTTTCCATAACTTCCACTGCGCCATACCAAGACTCTATACTTCCTTCGATATCGCCAGTGCTTTGTAGAGCTACAGCCAAGTTCATAAAAGCCTCAGGACGCCTTGAATAAAGCTCATTAGCCATCTTGAAAAATTCTGCAGCCTGGCTAAAGTCCTGTTGTCCGAGATACTCGGCGCCTTGTTGAAATGCCATTGTCCAAGCACCATTGCGAGCTTCTCCAGTACTTACAGGGCCCATCCCAGGCTCAGTGAAGTAATCTGGATAGAGCTCTTCAGCTTTATCGAAAGCCAAATCTGCCTCGATAAATTCGCCCCTAAACATATGAGACTGACCTTTTTGAAGAAATGCAAGCGGGTTCTCATTCTCGACCTCATCTGCAATCGCCTCATCAATTAACTCTAAGATTGCAGCAAATGCTGTATTTTGCTCCTCGCCTTCCCCAAGCTCAAAAGCGTCACCGATCTGACCAGACCATCTAGCTGTGTTAGCGGTGATTTCGGGTTCAAATTGCTGCGACGAGAGGTTTGCAAAAGAAAAAACAACCATTAATAAAATGTAAAGAACAGGCCTGGCAGACATTCAATTAACTCCTGAAATAGGTTTTTTTATTGAGATTTAATCTAGATACTCCCCTGTAATACAGCAATCTTGGTCCTGTTCGATTTTAGACGTCAGGCAGAACCTTACTTCAAAATAATAATTTATAACGATCTATTCGACTTTAGAACCACTTAGGTAGTTACTAATTCTATTAGCCAAAGTTCCACTAATTCCACCGACCTCAGCTATCTCTTCACTCGTCGCGCTCCTGATTTCCTTGACGGAGCCGAAATGTTTTAGCAAAGCCACTTGACGCGCTACTCCTACCCCGTCAATTCTGGACAGCTGACTGTCTATAAGATTTTTAGCTCTCAATTTCCTACTATAAGTCAGTGCAAAACGATGAGCCTCATCTCTTATTCTTTGAAATAGTTTCAAAACCGGGTCTTTCCTGTCGAGAAGCAATGGACCTTCCCGTCCACGGATGAACAGTTCTTCCTGTTTTTTTGCGATACTCAAAACTTGCAAGTCTTCCAAACCAAGGGCCTGAAGTTCACTGGTTACGGTGGACAGCTGACCCTTTCCACCATCTAAAACCAATAGATCTGGCAAAGGCTGTTCCTCTGCCAGTTTTCGAGTGAAATATCTCCGAACTACCTCCCCCATAGAGCGGTAGTCATCATTACCTTTTATTCCCTTGATCTTCATTTTTCGATATTCAGATTTTTTTGGTTCAGCATCCTGAAACACTACCATTGAACCAACAGTCTCTCTTCCATGATGATGACTGATATCTACACATGCCATCAGACGAGGTAGTACCTTTAATTTCAAACTGCTCCTAACATCCTCTAATAATTGCTCCTGAGGGCTCTGGAAGGTTTTTCCTTCAGAAATGCCACCTGAAACGACGTGTTCTGCATTTTCTCTAGCCAATCCTAGCAACTTCCTGTTGGCTCCTCTTTGTGGAACAACAAATCGAATGGTTTTCCCTTGAATATCCGTTACAGCTTCTTCGATCAGTTGGGCATCCAGAGGCTTTGAGGGGACCAGGATTTGCCCTGGAATCTCTAGGGCGCCAACGATGTCTTTCCCGAGATAATAATTCGTTGCGAATTTCCCCAGTATTACCTCATCGGATACTCCTAAGGCTATATCCATGAGATGAACGCTCCTGCTGATCAGTACTCCCTTTCTAATCCGCAAAACGATCACCACTCCTATGCCTTCTTCTGTGGCAAGGCCGATGGCATCGAGGTCGCCACCTTTCAGCTTCTCAACTCTTTGCTTTTGAGCAATAATTTCCAATCCAGCCAACACGTCCTTTAACTTACCTGCTACTTCAAACTTCAAATCCTGAACAGCTCCCTCCATCAAAACCTTAACGTTTTTCTTGGCTTTTTTTGTATTTCCTCCCAAAACTTCCAAAATTTCTTCTACCATTGAACTGTAGGACTCCCTGTTCTGATATCCCATGCAAGGAGCTAAGCAAAGCCCGATATGATAATCCAGGCAGGGACGTTTTGGTTTATCCTGGGGCAGATTATAGTGACAAGATCTTACCGTGTATAATTTCTTGATAACGCTGAGTGTCTCCCTCATCTGACCTATTGAAGTATAAGGACCAAAATATTTCGAACCGTCCTTCTTTACTATCCTGGTTACCGTTACACGAGGAAATGACTCTTCCATCGTCACCTTGATGTATGGATAAGTCTTGTCATCTCTCATGCGAACATTGAAGTGAGGTCGATATTCCTTAATCAGATTTGCTTCCAAAATCAGCGCCTCAGTTTCAGAGCCGACTACCATCGTCTCTAGAGTTTTGATCCGACGAATCATTTGTTCGGTCTTTAAGGAGTGTTTCGATTTTTGGAAATAACTTCTCACTCTATTTCTGAGAGACTTGGCCTTGCCTATATAAATAGCCTTATTCTCTTTATCACGGAAAATATACACGCCAGGTTGCTGGGGAAGCCTGGAAAGTTGCTGGGAAGAAACGGCTTTATATACCATCCCTAGCTACTAGACATCTCATTAATCCTGTAAAACCATTTTGAAATAGACCAGCCAATACCGAAGCGGTCCATAATTATCAGATAAGTCATTCCGTAAGTGATTACAACTGACAAGGTGATGAGGGGTTGCTGCAAAAAAGATGGCACCCATGGGTTTCTTAAGGCCATTTCAAAGGGACCCTGGATAAAATAAGCTACCACTGTTGCAACACCACAACCAACAACCATTAAGCCCACTCCTTCCAATCTAAAACGATCTATCAGGAGATGGGCTTTAAAGGACTTCTTCAAAATCCAATATTCAATCCAAGCCGCCAAAGAAGTGCCTAACGCCAACCCTACTGGTCCGTAGTGTAAATCGCCTGACTGAAACGTGTCTAATGGAAACATCAAAAGTGATCCTACGGTCAAAGCCAGAACTACCCTAATATAGGCTACCCTGGCTGGTGTTTTTGTGTCGCGTAATGAATAGAATCCAGCCGAAAGGACTCTTGAAGCAGCCGACGCTACTAACCCTACGGAATAAGCTGCAAGAACCGCATAAATGACTGGAACATCTGTTGCGCGAAATTCCCCTCTCTGATAGATCCCACTAATTATCACATCGCCGAAGCAGACAAAGGCAATAGCTGATGGTATGACCCAAAAAAGGACTGCTTGTAGCGACTTTCCTAGTTTATCGGCAATCACTATTTGTGGATCTAGCCTCCGACGAGAAAGTTCTGGAAGCTCTGCTGCTGCAATGGATAAGCCAAATATAGAAATAGGTAGGAGATAAAGAGTCTGCGCATAGCCTAACGCTGCCACTGCCCCTTCGACCAAGAGTGCAGCAAGCATAATCTCGAGCAATGCACTGATATTTACTACGCCTCTAGCGACAGCGACTGGAAGGAAATTTGATACAGCCTCTTGAATTCCGAGGACTCCCCTGCCGAGTGATATCCTAAAGTAATCCAGATATTTTATTATTGACGGTA